>NZ_JAZARS010000029.1:0-33054 GCF_036233855.1 Gordonia sp. Z-3 | reverse complement strand
ACCCGGACATCTGGTCCTCAGACCACCAGTCCGGGCCACTCGACAAGGGACCGCCACCTCACGAAAGATCGAGGCTAGACAGCTAGGCTGTCATAATTAGCGAACGGCAGGAAGGGTAACTACCAAAGCGACACTCGCGCATCTGTCGGATCCTGATTGCGAGTCACCATGCCGTCGGACTCGAGAAAAGCCCCTGTCCGAGCAATCGTTGCGGAGCGACCATCTCGGCATCCGCCAGACTCCGAGCAATCATCAGCCCAAGGCGGTCAAGGTTAGCGCCTGGAGTTGAGTGGGAGTCAGGCGATGGCCACCCGCCGTTCTCGTTCGACTGGTGCAGGTCGCCTTCCCGCGCGAAAAGTGATTGTCGCCACTTTCCCGGCACAGTGACCGCGGCGCACTCACTCGGGTACTCATCACTATGCTCGACCACCAACCGCACAGCCGTCGCCCGGGTCGCCTCGTCGAACTTCGGGACGATGCCACCTCCTCACAACGAGGTGTGTACCGAACGTGTACCGAACCCGGGGACGTTCAGGGTGCGGTCCTCGGCTACGCGAACGCCGTTGGTCGGGCAGCAAGACACAGCCAATCAACCGATCGACTGGTACTCGGTGAAGTCCTCCACGCCGAACCGACCGAACTCGCGCCCGATGCCGGACAGCTTGAACCCACCGTGCGGGGTGCGCGGATTGATCGGCGAGCCGTTGATTCGGATGCGTCCGGCGCGAACGCGCTTGGCAACCGCGCGGGCATGGTCGGGATCAGCAGCCCAAATGGCAGCGGCAAGTCCGTATTCCGAATCGTTGGCGATGGCGATCGCTTCCTCCTCGGTTGTGAACGGGATGATCGACGAGACAGGGCCGAAAATCTCCTCGCGCGCAGTTCGATGATTGTTGTTGCTCCTGGCCCAGCACCTTGTCGATCGTGATCGGAAGGTCGGTGATCCGTCGGCCCGTGGCGTTGAACACCGCGTTGGCGATTGCGCCCGGCACTCCGGTGAACACCAGTTCGGCCAGACCTTTGGCAGGTGACGGTGGTCGACGGCCGCATGCAGGCTCTCGCCGACGCCGGCCGCGGCGAAACCTATCAGGATCTGCTTCGTCGACGGAACTGGGGTCCGCTCGAGGCCGAGGAACGTTGGGAGCCCGACAGGGCGAACAGCGAGCGGTATTCGATGAGTGCCTACGGCGCCGTGTTCGCCGAGGTCGGCGTCGACGAACAGCTGGGCACGGTTCGCGTCCGGCGTATGCACGGCGTCTACGACGTCGGACGGGTCATCAATCCGCTGCTAGCGCACAGTCAGGCCATCGGCGGCATGGTTGGCGGAGCGGGGATGGCGCTGCGTCTCAGCAGTTCTGTCTGAAGCCGGCGAGTACGGAGATCGATGAACCCGACAGCAGCAGCGGGAAGAACGCGAAGCTCCAGATTCCCAGCCCCACTGCACCGATCATGATCGGGATTCGACGGCCCAATCTATCCGACAGGTATCCGCCGTACACCACGGCGCACATGTAGATCACCTGGGCGATCGTCGACATCGCGAGCAACAGGGACTGATTCGCGTCGCCGTTGTCGACCGCGAACGGGATGCTGAAGACCAGGATCACGTAGTACGCGGCGAAGAGACCGAACGGAGCGGCGACCGCGATCACCAGTGCGCGGCTGTGCTTGCGCAGGAGCTCGACGAGAGGGGTCTTGACGGTCTCGTTCTTCTCCATCGCCTCCTTCATCATCGGCGTCTCCCCGATGCGGTAGCGGATGTAGAAACCGACCACGAGCAATAGTGCACTGAGCAGGAATGGGATTCGCCATGCCCAACCCTCGAACTGGGCGTCGCTGGTCACCGCGGTCAGGATCGCCATCAGGCCCGAGGCAAGAAGGAAGCCGAGCGACGAGCTCGCGCTTGTCAGGGCGCCGAACAGTCCGCGTTTGCCGGTGTTGTGGTTGTGCTCGATCACCATCAGGGTGGCGCCGCCGTACTCGCCGCCCACCCCGAGGCCCTGTACGACGCGCAGCAGGATGAGGATGATCGGGGCCGCGATTCCGATCTGATCGTAGGTGGGCATGAGTCCGATGAGGAGCGTGGCGATGCCCATCATGGTCAGTGTCACGAAAAGCACACGGCTGCGGCCGATCCGGTCACCGATGTGACCGAAGATGATGCCGCCGAGTGGCCGTACCAGAGATCCGACGGCGAATGTCGCCCACACCAGCATGGTGCCGACGAATGCGTTGTCGCCCGGGAAGAACAGATTCCCGAACACCAGCCCGGACACGGTGGCGTATACGAGGAAATCGAAGTACTCGATGACGGTGCCGATCATTCCGGCCGCTACGACCCGACGGGTCGTGGGTCCATCCGATCCGCCGTCCGGGTTTACTGCCGGCGCAGTCTGCTGGACGCCCGGGCCGCGCCGGTCGTCCACGATATCGCTGCTCATACGGGAACTCCTTGGGATCAGATGACGTCTGCTTCACGCAGACGGGTGATGTCGACCTCGGAAAGGCCGAGGATCTCGGACAGGACGGCGTCGGTATCCTCACCGAGGGCTCCCGCTCGGGAAGGCTCGACGGTCGGCGAATCCGACAGGACGAGTGGGCTTCCCAGGGTCGTGTAGCTGCCCATGTCGTCGTTGGCCTCGTGCAACATCCGCCGCGCACGGACATGCGGATCGTCGATGAGTTCGGGAAGGGTGACCACCGGCGCGCACGGGATGTTGGCTACCTTGAGAACCTTGGCGATCAGGTCCTTCGACTGGGTCGCGGTCCACCGGCCGATGATCGAGTCGACAAGGTCGACGTTCGCGCACCGCCCCGCCATCGTTGCCAGCTTCTCGTCCCCCGCCTCCGGGTCTTTCATGATGTCGACCAGACGGCGCCAGTGCGCATCGGTCGGACACAGGATGGTGATCCAGCCATCGCTGGATTCGAAGGCGTTGTACGGCGTGACGGCAAGTCCACCATGACGATTGCCCGTGCGCTCCGGCATCGAGCCGTTGCTCGTCAGGTGGCCCGCGATGTTGGAGGTCAGCGATGGGATGATCGCGTCCTGCAACGCCACCTCGACATGCTGGCCGCGCCCTGTGCTCTCCCGCTGATACAGGGCTGCCAGGACACCGGCCACGAGATGGGTTCCGGCCATGAAGTCGACTACCGACGGCCCGGTGCGAACCGGCGCCCCGTCGTCGAAGCCCGTGGTGCTCATCACCGCACTGCGCGCCTGGATGGTGAGGTCCATGGCCGGCTCTCCGGAGTAGGGACCGTACGACCCGAAACCGGTCCCCGACGCCATGATCAAGCGTGGGTTGATCTGGCTCAGTTGGTCGTACCCCAGTCCGAACCGGTCCATCGCACCTGGGGAGAGATTCTGGACCAGCACGTCCGCCTGACCGGCCAGATCGCGCAGAATCTGCTGTCCCTCAGGCTTCTTCAGGTCGAGCTTGATGACCCTCTTGCCGGAGTTCATGAACTGGAACTGCACCGAAACCCCGTGCTCATCGGCGGTCGGTAGCCGACGGTAGGGATCGCCTTCCGGGGCCTCGACCTTGATGACGTCCGCGCCGAGACGCGCCATCAGCATGGTGGCATATGGTGCAAAGTAGAACTGCCCGACGCAGATCACCTTGACGCCCTCGAGCGCGGTCATCGCATATCTCCTCAGTGGTGTCGAAATAGGTTGGTCAGCTGGTCGTATCAGCCGATGGACTGGTACTCGAGGAAGTCCTCGATCCCGTACCGGCCGTTCTCACGTCCGATGCCGGAGAGTTTGAAGCCTCCGTGGGGTGCGCGGGGGTTGACGGCCGATCCATTGATCCGGATGCGCCCGGTCCGCAAGCGGAGTGCGACGGCGCGAGCACGCTCGTCCGAATCGGCCCACACCGCACCCGCCAGTCCGTAGTCGCTGTCGTTGGCGATCGCGATCGCCTCCTCCTCGGTGTCGTACGGGAGAATGGTGACGACGGGTCCGAAGATCTCTTCACGCGCGATCCGGATGTCCGGGGTCCCGGTGAACACCGTGGGCTTGATGAAGTACCCGCGGTCGATGCCCTCGGGCTGCTCCGAGCCACCGGCGACCAGCTTGGCGCCCTGTTCGATTCCGGACTCGATGAGCGAACGGACGCGATCACGCTGTGAGCGGGTCACCACCGGCCCCAGGGTGGTGTCCGCGGCGAACGGATCGCCGAGCACGTACTGGGCGGCGCGCGCCGCAGCGATCTCCTCGGCTTCGGCCACCTGGGACCGGTGCACCAACAGGCGGGTCAGCCCGCCGCACACCTGACCGCTGTTGCGGTAGCAGTCCTCCACACCGGCGGTCACGGCCCTGGTGAGGTCGGCACCGTCGAGCACGACGTTTGCCGACTTGCCGCCGAGTTCGAGCGCGACGCGCTTGACCGAGCGAGAGGCGACTTCCATCACCCGGCTACCGGCCCGCACGGACCCGGTCAGCGACACCATGTCGATGTGCGGATGGCCGGCAATCGCCTCACCGACCTCAGGCCCGGTACCGGAAACGAGGTTGAAAACGCCTGCGGGAAGGCCGGAGTCGAGGGTTGCCTCGGCAAAGAGGAAGGAGCTGAAGGGAGCCACCTCGGTGCCCTTCAGCACCACCGAGCAGCCTGCGGCGATCGCGGCGCCGACCTTCATCGCGATCATCAGCATCGGAACGTTCCACGGGGTGATCGCCCCGACGACACCGACTGGTGCCCGATGGACCAGCGTCGATCCAACCTGTTCGTCCCAGTCGATGTCCTTCAGCGCATCCGCGGTGTTGCGCAGGTGGTTGATGCTGGACACCGTCTGGTGCTTGGTCGCCAGCGACATCGGCTCGCCGATCTCGGTGACGATCGTGCGGGTCACCTCGTCGGCGCGTGCCTCCAGCGCATCGGCAATCGCCTTCAGCACCTCGGCACGCTCGTCCAGCGTGGACGTCGACCAGGTGCCGAATGCACGAACCGCCGCATCGGTGGCCATGTCGACGTCTTCGGCCGTGCCTTTCGGGATCGTCGCGAAGACCTCCTCGGTGACCGGGTTCTCCACGGCGAGCGTGCGATCCGATGTGGACGAAACCCACTTGCCATCGATCAGGATCTCTTTGCGTTCAATCACGGGGACCTCCGACTGCTCTGCTGATCGGCGATGCCGACCCGCCTTCGGGAGTTCGTTATTACGAACTTGTGTACGTATTTACATATACTAGGGGTGGTGCGCATCACTGTCAACGCCGCAGGGAAACGGTGTTCACATCGTGGTGATCACCGGGCCGGCCGTAATACCTGCAGAACGTCGCCGATGTCACCACCGGTGCTCAGCGCATCGACGGTGACACCCAGTCGAACCGGTGCGTCCTCACGCAACGGCTCGGCGCTCACTGCAGCGCAGACCTTGGCCTTCTGCCGGAACTCGTCGGCGCCCATCGGGTTCTGCGGATGGCCCTTCGGGTAGTCGACACGCTTCTCGACGCTGGTTCCGTCCGTGAACTCGACGATGACCCGGGCGGGCGTGACGAAACGGTGCCATTGGCGATGGATCTCTTCGTCGACGTACGGACTGACCCGCTTGGCGAGGGCGAGGATGTCGGCGCGTCCAAGTCCCTCGTCGGTGAAGTGCGTCATCCCCAGTTCGCCGTCGACCCAGGCGGACGCCACGGTGTAGGGAATGCTGAACTGCGCCTCGACGATCGTCTTCGGAGCCAGACGCACCTCTTCCGGCACGCACACCATCTGATAGCCAGGGCCGGTGACCCCGACCCGGATGCGCTCGATGTCGTCGGCGGGGCGTCCCGCCTCGGCGCGGGCCAGCAGGACCGCGTCCACCGCCGCATGAGTGTCCCGACAGCACGGGTAGGGCTTGTAGCTCAGGTTGAGCAGTTCGAAGCGTTCACCGAGCCGGTCGCGGGCAACCGAGACGTCGACCCGATCGCGCAGGTACACGCGGAAGAAGCCGTCCGCTCCCTCGAAGACGTTCTGAGCTCCGCGGATGCCCCGCTTCGCCAGCTCAGCGGCCACCACGCCGGCCTGTGCGGCGAGCCCCGGCTGCAGCCGTTTCATGAGTGACGCATCCCTGGTCACCTGGTGATTGCCGGCGACCGAGCTGTACACGATGCCGAAGGCGTTGTGCATCTGCTGTTGATCGAGCCCGAGGGCCCTGCCCGCAGCAGCGGTCGCACCGAAGTAGCCCAGCAACGACGAATAGATGTAGCCACTCTCCACAATGTCCACCTGGATCGCCGTGCCGAGACGGCACATCACCTCGAGGCCGGCGGTGACCGCGGCGACGAGATCGTCGCCCGAGCAGGTTTCATTCAATTGGGCCGCGGCAAAGGCGGCCGGGACACACGAGATACCCGCGTGCAGGATCGCTGCGTCGTGGGTGTCGTCGTAGTCCCGTGCGTGCGCCATGGCGCTGTTGAGCCATGCCGCGTGATGCGCAGGCACCTTCCCGCCGAACACCCATACGTCGGCCTGCGGTGCACCACCCCACTCGCGCACGAGGTCACGTACCACGTCGACGGCCGGAGCGCTCGACCCCGCGAACGCGCAGGCCAAGGTGTCCTTGATGTTGGTCCGCACGGCGGCGATGACCTCATCGTTGAGGGTGGTCACGTCGATGTCTGCGGCGAATGCCGCCAGGTCGGATGCCAGATCGACCGGCGTTGCCGTCATCTCGACTTCTGGGGTTGTCTGTACTGACAAGGGCTTTCTCCATTTCGAGGGACTCCTTGACGGAGATTCCAGGACTACCTAGGGTTCTGAATGTGAACAGCAGTTCGTAATTCCGAACGTGACCATGGTGACGCAGAACACCATGGCGACGCAAGGTACAGCCCGGAGGAGAAACCGTTGACTGCGACGCAATCGCGCGACGACCGAGCCGTGAAGTACGGCAGAGGCTGGGATCGACTGGTGGCAAGCGCGGTCGCCCCAGGTGTCTGGTCAACGCTTCTACCGTTCCCCAGCGCGTTGTCGTACTCGTGCTCGTACTCGATTCGGGTACCGGATGGGATCGTCGTCGTCGACCTCGGATGGGACAGTGATGCCGGATGGAGTGCCTTCCAGGCGGGCTTGTCCCGCGCAGGCGCCACGCTGTCCGACATCGTCGGGGTTGTCGTCACCCACGCCCACCCGGATCACTACGGACTAGCGCCACGCATTCGGGAGACCTCAGGCGCGTGGATCGCGATGCATCCCCTGGAACGCGATCTGATCGCTGCAACCGCCGAGGAGCGCACCGCGCGGGTTGCCGAGTTGGGGATATGGCTGGCCGAGTGTGGCGTTCCCCAGACGTATCTCGACGACCTGTCCGACGAAGCCGCCGAGATCGCAGCGACCATGGTCGATGTCGAGCCCGACGTCGATCTCGTCGACGATATGCCCATCCCCGGCAGCGATAGCACGCTACGCGCCATTCACACGCCCGGGCACACCGCGGGCAGCATGTGTGTGTTCGACCGGCATCGCAACCTTTTGCTCACCGGGGACCATTTTCTCCCGCGGGTGACCCCCAATGTCTCGAAACGCCCACGCTCGTCCGAGGATCCACTCTCGGACTTCGTCGGGTCACTCGATCGCATCGGCCGAGTCGGATCGTCGCCGATGATCCTCCCCGGACACGAGTGGGCATTCGACCAGGGCGATCAGCGGATCGTCGACCTGCGCAGACACCACTCGAAACGCCTGAACGAGATGGAGCGGGCGGTGGCGGCCGGAGCGAGCACCACGTGGGAGGTCGCCACCACCGTCAGTTGGACTCGACCTTTCGCCGCCTTGGATTCGCGGGGCCAGCGCCAAGCGATCGGCGAGACTCACGCGCACCTTCATCACCTCGCCGAGCGGGGCCGGATCGTGCACAAGCCCGGCACCCCTCAGCGTTGGATCAACGTCTGATTCAGACGCGTGGACGCTCTCTGACTCAGACGGATTCGCGCGGCCGTCGGGTGCGCTGTCGCCACGCATCGACGTGCTCGAGCAAGATCTTCGAAAGCTCTTTGTCTCGCGGTTCGATGTCGGAAGTCGGGCCGACCAACGTGACTTCGGCGACCACTTCGCCGCCTTGGTT
Organism: Gordonia sp. Z-3; assembly: GCF_036233855.1. Taxonomy (NCBI): domain Bacteria; kingdom Bacillati; phylum Actinomycetota; class Actinomycetes; order Mycobacteriales; family Gordoniaceae; genus Gordonia; species Gordonia sp. Z-3. The sequence continues at coordinate 24,999 of NZ_JAZARS010000029.1, read as the reverse complement.
CTGCACGGTGGTGGCGATGCCCGAGCGCACACCACCACGCACCTTGTTCCGCGCGATGCGTGTCTCGATGATCGAGTCGTACTCCGACAAGAACTGCTCGATCAGTTGGGCGTCGGTGTTGCGACGACGACGGAGATAGGCATTGCGTTGCGACTGAGGCAATGCGGCGAGCAGCGCCTTGCCACCGGCGGTCTCCAGCATCGTCCGGCGGATGTTCGACCGTGCCGCATAGCCACTCAAGGTGTCCGATCCGGCCTCTGCGACATAGATGAGGTCATCACCGGCCTGCACCCCGAGAAACACGGTGACGCCCGTGGCCTCGTGCAACTCGGCCAGATCGGAGTCGGTGACCAGTCCGGCGCGGATATGCCCGCTGGCGAGGGTCAATCCGTACACGGCCGGGCCGAGATAGAACCGATGGTTGTCCTCGTACAGCCATCCTGCGGCAAGAAGCCCGCGAATGAAGCCGTGCACCGAACTCTTCGGCGCGTCCAGCTCGCGCGCGAGTTCCGCGAAGGTCATGCCGGGGTTGTAGACCACTTCTTCGAGGATCTTGGTGACACGATCGATGGTCCGGTGGTTTTGGGGCGCCCGGCCCGCCGGCTCGGATTCAGTCACGACACTCATTTAAACACCCGTCCCCTGCCGTACCCGGTGGACCGTCACGTCGACGGGCCGGCGCGCCGCGACTCCGCTGGATCACATATGCGCTATTTCGATCTTATATACGAACACGTACGTTACTCACGCTCACCGACACCCGTCAATGGCAACGCGTGCAACAGTGGGCGACTCTTCCTGGGCGACTCTTCCCGGTACTGCCAGCCCCTCCCTGAGATGCGCCGACGAGCCTAACGTCGGAAAGTAGCCATTCGACGAGAGAGGGTCACACATGCACTACCGTCAGCTCGGCCGCACCGGCGTCAAGGTCAGTCCGCTCTGCCTCGGGGCCATGATGTTCGGCCCATGGGGCAACGACGACAAGCAGGATTCGATCCGGATCATCCATGCAGCACTCGACGCCGGGATCAACTTCGTCGACACCGCGGACATCTACTCTGCGGGCGTATCCGAAGAAGTCGTCGGCGAGGCGCTGCACGGCCGGCGTGACGATGTGTTCCTGGCGACGAAGTTCTTCATGCCGATGGGTGACGATCCCAACCAGGGCGGCAGTTCGCGCCGCTGGATCATGCGAGCGGTGGAGGACTCGCTGCGCCGGCTGAACACCGATCACATCGACCTCTACCAGGTGCACCGACCCGATCCTCACGTCGACATCGAAGAGACTCTCGGTGCTCTCACGGACCTCGTTCAGCAGGGCAAGGTCCGCTACATCGGTTCGTCGTCGTACTCCGGCTCGCAGATCGTGGAGGCTCAGTGGGCGGCCAAGGAGAATCGCTTCGCGCGCTTCGTCACTGAACAGCCTCCCTATTCGATTCTCGTCCGCGGAATCGAAGAGGACGTCCTGCCCGCGGTCCTGCGTCACGGGATGGGCACCCTCACCTACAGCCCGCTCGACGGTGGTTGGCTGTCCGGGCGGTGGCGCAAGGACGCCGCCTCGGCCCCGACGTCCAGCGCACGACCGAGCGCACGATTTGACATGTCCACTGCCGACAACCAGCGCAAACTCGACATCGTCGAGGATCTCGCGCTGCTCGCGGAGAAGAACGGCATGACCTTGATCGACATGGCGATCGCCTTCGTGATCAATCATCCGGGCGTGACCGCCGCGATCGTCGGGCCGCGCACCATGGAGCAGCTCGAGGCCTACTTGCCCGCCGCCGACATCACGCTCTCGACGGAGTTGCTCGATCAGATCGACGACCTCGTTGGACCGGGCGTGACCATCAACCACGAAGACAACAGCTATGGCGCCCACGAGCTCACCCCGACCGCCCGGCGGCGCCGCTGACACAACGGCCCGTTCAGAATCCGATTCCGCGGCGTTCACGTGGGGCGCGGGGCGTGGACCGATTTCCTGGTCTTCGACCGATTTCATGGTCGTCGATGGAAACCTGGCCACGCGCGGCGGTCACCCGAAGCTCATGCAGCCCAACGTGAGCCGACCGATTCCAGACTCGGTGTGCCCTATCGTGTGTCGCCTATGATCGCCACATCCTCCTATGTGGCCTCCTCTCGGCGGTACTCGTCCTTCCGGGTACTGCCAATCCCTCCCTCGCACAGGGCTCAGCCCGTACCGTCAACAGAACAGTGACGATTTCACGACGGACTTTTCGTAGGCGGCACTCGAATCATCGTGTCGCTTACATCCGACGTATCCCGACGGGGCGGCCGTCCCGAATTCATTTCCGATTCTCGAGGAGCAACCGATGGAACTAGCACTGCACATCGCCGACTTCACCTGGACCGGCGGGGCCACGGAGCTCGCTCCGGCATTGATCAAACACGTGCGTGATGCCGAGGGCATCGGCGTACGCCGCATCAGCGTCATGGACCACTTCTGGCAGATCCGAGGCGTCGGGCCCGCCGAGAACGAGATGCTCGAGGCGTACTCCGCCCTCGGTTTCATCGCAGCACACACCGAGCATTCGTTGCTGCACACCCTCGTCACCGGCGTCACCTACCGCGAACCGGCGCTGTTGGCGAAGGCGGTGACAACGTTGAATGTGTTGTCCGGCGGCAGGGTCGGGCTCGGTATCGGCGCAGCCTGGAACGACGAGGAGTCCGAAGGTCTCGGGTTCGACTTCCCGCCCACCGCCGAGCGATTCGAACGCCTCGAGGAGACCGTGCAGATCTGTCAGCAGATGTGGTCCGGCTCGGAGGAACCGTTCGAAGGCAAGCACTATCAGTTGACCCGCACGCTCAACTCACCGCAGGCGCTCAGTACGCCCCGCCCGTACCTGATGATCGGCGGCTCAGGCGAGAAGAAGACCCTTCGCCTTGTGGCGCAGTACGCCGACGCCTGCAACATCTTCGGCGGCGCGGAGGCCGCCCACAAGCTCGACGTCCTCCGCGGCCATTGCGAGAGCGTCGGTCGCGACTACGACGAGATCGACAAGACCACCATCTTCAGCATCGATCCGAGCAGCACCGTGGACGACATCGTCAGCACCGCCAACGAGATGGCCGCCCTGGGCTTCACCTCCGCATACATCTACGCGACCGGTATCACCGAACCCGGCCGGGTCATCGATCTCTTCGCCGCCGCGATGCCTCGACTGGACTGACAATCGGCACAGACCGCGCACATCTAACAACTGGAAGGAGCCAGAGACATGTCGAAGTGGAACCCCGGCGATCTCGACGCCATCGACAACGACGGAGAACTACACATCGCCGCGCATCGTCCGGACGGGACCCTGCGCAAGTCGGTGATCGTCTGGCATGTGGTGGTCGACGACAACCTCTACCTGCGATCCGTCCGTGGTGACTCAGGGGCGTGGTACAAGGGCGTGCAGCGTACGGGTACCGGCGTGATCGACGCCGGCGGTGTCCGCGCGGACGTCACGTTCACACGCGACAACGAGCACGACGACGCGATCGACGCGGCCTATCGTGCCAAGTACGGAACCGGCTCTGCGGTACAGGCGATTACCAGCGCCACGGCCACCGCGACGACATTGCGGGTGGATCCCGCGAACTGAATGTCGATCACCGTCGATGACGCGCTCAGGCGCCGACGGCGCCGGAACCGCCTGTTCAACAACGAGACCTATGCCGCGATCGCCCTGCTGGCAGCCACGATCGCCGCTCTGATCTGGGCGAATGTCGGGACCGGGTACGACGCCTTCTGGCACACGTCGGCGGCCATCACGGTCGGTGGCTCATCGATCGACCTGACTCTGCACGAATGGGTTGACGAAGGCCTGATGGCCCTGTTCTTCTTCATGGTCGGTCTCGATGTCCGTCGTGAGTTCTCGCTCGGCGACCTGAGGCTGCCCGGCCGCGCGGTGCTGCCCGTGGCGGCTGCACTGGGCGGATTGGTGGTGCCTGCGGTCACGTACCTCGTGATCGCCGGTCGCACCGAGGCGGCAGACGCGTGGGGCGTGGTGATCTCCACCGATACCGCGTTCGCCCTCGGGGCGCTCGCGTTGATCGGTCCGCGCAACGCACCGCGGTTGCGCTTGTTCGTCCTTGCGCTGGCGGTCATCGACGATATCGGAGCGCTGACGGTGATCGGCCTCGTCTATACGGACGAACTCGACGTGGTGGCCCTGCTGTGGGCGGCCGTCTGTCTCGCCGGGATCTGGCTGCTGCAGCGACTCGGAGTCTGGCGGCTGCCACCGTATGCCTTCCTCGGCGTCCTCACCTGGTACGCGGTCTACGAATCCGGGGTGCACGCGACTCTCGCCGGAGTACTCATCGCGCTGCTCATGCCGGTTCGTTCGCTGAGGCGACATGACCTCGAGAACGCCACCGAGATCTTCCACCTCTTCCGACAAGCTCCCACACCGGGAACCGCTCTGGCAGTTCGTGACTCACTCGTATACGCGATCCCACTCAACCAGCGGCTGTCCGCTGCCCTACCCCGCTATGTCAACTACATAGTGGTTCCGTTGTTCGCCCTCGCCAACGCAGGGATGCACCGCTGCAGGAGTCTCTGTTCTTCCGAGTACTGGCAGTGCCTCCCTCCCAGGCGGGGTCCGCTCGACGCATGTCCGATCGCCGATCGTCCGCCGCAACTGTGAGATAGCTGCGCAGAACCGCGTGTGCGGACGGTCGAATCCGACCGCCCGCACACACCATTGTCTCGTGCGTCGCCGTCCCGCTAGGGAGTCACCAACACCTTCAAAGACTTTCGCGAGTTCATTTTCTCGTAGCCCTGCTCGACATCAGCGAGATCCACACGATCGTCGAACACCCGTCCGGGGTTGATCTCGCCGTTCAGCACGCGTGGGATGGCATCCTCGATGTATGCCCGGACCGGGGCGGGCCCGCCGGTGACAGCCGCGTTCTTGCCGAAGATGGAACCGAAACCGACTGGTGCGTCCTCGTATTGCGGGACACCGACTCGCGAGATGATGCCACCGGGTCGAATGACCCCGTACGCCTGCTCGTAAGCCGGCATGTGACCGACGGCCTCGATGACCACGTGGCTTCCCTCGCCCTTTGTCAGGTCCATGACCTTGGACACGCCCTCATCGCCACGCTCGGCGACGATGTCGGTGGCGCCGAACTCTTTTCCGAGATCGATGCGATCGGTGTGTCGCCCCATCAGGATGATGCGCTCGGCACCGAGCTCTCGCGAGGCCAGCACTGCGGAAAGTCCCACTGCGCCATCGCCGATGACGGTGACGGTCTTCCCCTTCTCGACGCCGCCCAGGTGGGCACCGTGATACCCCGTGAGATAGACATCCGACAACGTCAGCAGGCTTGGGATGAGGTCGCTGTTCTCCGAGACGCCCGGAACCGGGACCAAACTGCCCTCGGCCTGCGGCACACGAATCAACTCGGCCTGCGCTCCAGGCACTTCAGGCGTGCCGTACCAGCCGCCGTTGACGCATGCGGTCTGAAAGCCCTCGCGGCAGAACACGCAGGTATTGTCCTGGAAGGCGAAGGTGCCGATGACCAACGTCCCCTTGGTCACGGACGAGACATCCGAACCGGTCTCCTCGACGATCCCGATGAACTCATGACCCATCGGTACCCCGTCTGCGCTGGCGTCCATCGAATGATACGGATGAAGGTCCGACCCGCACACGCAGGTCTGTACCACTCGGACGATCGCGTCGGTGGGCTCGTGCAGTTTCGGATCGGCTACGGTCTCGATTCGAACGTCGCCGGGTCCGTACATATATGTTGCTCGCATCAGTGTGCTCTCCTGGATTGTGGCGAAAAGGTTCTCGTCGCCGTCAGGCGTCGGGGATGTCCAGCCCGAAGTTCTCGCGGGTGATGTCCTCCGGCTCGGGGCCGCCGCGCACGCCGGTGTCGAGTGCATCGATTTCCGCCATTTCGGCATCGGTCAACTCGAAGTCGAAGATGTCGAAGTTCTCTGCGATCCTGGCCGGTGTCACCGACTTGGGAATCGTCTGCCTCCCCTGCTGCAGGTGCCAGCGCAGCATGACCTGCGCCGCGGTCTTGCCATGGGCAGCTGCGACCTTGCCGATGACCTGGTCGTCGAGAGTGGATCCGGCCGACCTGTCACGATAGAAGGTGATCCCACCGATCGGCGACCACGCCTGGGACAGAACACCGTGCTCGTTGTCGGTGGCGAGAACGTCACGCTGCTGGAAGTACGGGTGCACCTCGATCTGGTTGATCGCCGGAACGATGGAGGTCGCTTCCAGTAGCCGGGGCAGGTGATCGGGCATGAAGTTGCTGACGCCGATCGCCCGGACACGACCGTCGGAGTAGAGCTTCTCGAGTGCGCGGTACGCGTCGATGGTCAGCTCGAATTCACCGGGCAGGGCCTGGTGGAGAATCAGCAGGTCGATCTGCTCCACACCCAGCTTGCCTGCGCTCTTGTCGAACGCGTGCAGTGTCTGGTCGTACCCGTAGTCGGTGATCCAGATCTTGGTCTCGATGAACACGTCGGACCGGTCGACACCCGACTGCGCGATCGCGTCGCCGACGCCTCGCTCGTTCAGGTATGCGGCGGCCGTGTCGATGTGGCGGTAGCCGACGTCCAGCGCTGTCCGAACCGCTTTGGCGGTGTCATCCGGCGGCGTCTGGAACACCCCGAATCCGAGTGCGGGGATCTCGACTCCGTTGTTCAAGGTCAATGTGGGAACACTCATGGCAACCAACTTATGAGTTATTCGTCCGACGCGGGAGTGTGCGTCATGACAGGGACCGGGAGTACCTGCTTCGTGTCCGAAAACATTTCGGCGCCGGAGCGTGACGGACGTCTTACCCCAACGGAAGGGGGCAATGTCCGTACCCCCCTGGATGGGAACGTGCCGGAGCAACGGCCGCGTTGTGAGTTCTGTGGCAGTCAATACTGCGCACCGACCACCGACGTTCGGGCAGCTTTCGACCGACCCACCGCATCAGGCGGTGCCAACACGAGGGTGACGACATGCTTCGGTCCGTGGTCAGCCAGCCTTCTCGACGTCAGTGGCTCTGCGGCGCAGCAGGTCTGATGGTTGTGATGATGGTCGGGCTACTTGCTGTGCTGCCTCACCACGGATCCACGGCCGCAGATCCGGCCCCCGAGACGGTGAGCCCGTCACGCTCCGCAGCGGCCTCGACGCAACCACAGACCTCGGATTCAGCGCTCGATGCAGTCGAGTCGACGCCAGGCTACGACCCAGCCGACGTCGAGGTCGCCATCCTCGATCGCGACGCCGACCATCTCGCCCTCAACCCGTCCGGGTCGGCGCCCATGTTGTCGGCATCTTTGGTGAAACTTCTCGTGGCGATCGACATCGTCGATCGACGCAGGGACAACGGCCTCGTGGTCGGCGCACGGGACCTGCAACTCATATCGCGGGGCTCACCTACAGTGACGACGTCGCGATGAACGAGTTGTGGACGCGCTTCGACGGGATGGGCGCGGTCGGGCGGGTCTCCGCGCGCCTGGGGCTCGTCGGCACAACGCCACCTGCGAATCCAGCGTGGTGGGGCCAGACCGTCACGACGGCCGTCGATGTCGCCACCCTGCTACGGCACATTCTGGATATGCCCGCTGGCGACCGCGACCCGTTAATCTCCGCACTTGCCGCCGCGTCGCCGGTCGCCGCCGACGGATTCCGGCAGGACTTCGGTTTGCTCACTCCCGGTCTCACGGACGCCGTTGCGGCCAAACAAGGATGGATGTGTTGTGTCGCCGGACGGATGCAGCTGCACACCGCGGGCATCACCGGGCCGCACGGGCGCTTCGTGGTGGTGGTGATGAGTCGGCGCCCGGCCACCTTGGGGTGGGAATCCGCACGCCGACTACTCACCGACATGGCGAGCGCGGCCCAGCGTGTGCTGCTGAACAATCCCGCGCCATCGGAGTCCGCGTCGAGAGAAGTTGCGTGATCGTGCACGTCTCCCGACCGGAATCACCTATTCGCGCCAGACGGGACAATGCGCATCACGGGTGGTGATGGGCATCGACGACATCAGGCGTCCGTCTCCTGACGCTTCGGCAGCACCCAACCCGCGCGCGGAAAGTGGCAGGTGTATCCGTTCGGATACCGCAGCAGGTAGTCCTGGTGCTCCGGTTCGGCCTCCCAGAACGGGGCAGCCGCCTCGATCGTCGTAACCGCCTCACCGGGCCAGAGCCCCGATGCGTCGACGTCGGCGATCGTGTCCCGGGCGACCTGCTCCTGCTCCGGCGTGAGCGGGAAGATCGCCGACCGGTAGCTCGATCCGACGTCGTTGCCCTGACGATCGCGGGTGGTCGGGTCGTGGATCTGGAAGAAGAACGCCAGGATGTCCCGGTACGACGTCTGCGTCGGGTCGAAGACGATCTCAACGGCTTCGGCGTGCCCGGGATGGTTGCGGTAGGTGGCGTGCTCGGCCGCTGGCCCGTAACGGCCGCGTGCAGGGATCGATCGCCTACGCCGCACCCGAATTGCTCACCGCCAGCAGGATCTCACCGGCCACCGATCAATATGCGTTGGCGGCCAGCTTGTTCGAGCTGCTCACCGGCGAACCCCCGTTCCCACGGGCTACTGCGTTCGCCATCACCTACGCTCACCTGCACGACCCGATCCCACGTCTCACCAAGACCCAGCCGTGGCTACCGTCGGCGTTGAACTCGGTGTTCGCCAAGGCTCTCGCCAGGAACCCCGCCGACCGCTACCCGACGTGCGGAGAGTTCACCGACATCGTCCGGCGCGCGCTTCTCGACGTGCCGGTTCCGACGCCTCAGCGTCGTCGGTGGTGGACGCGTCGGACTAAGTGGTCCTGTTCGTAAGTTCGTCGGGGGTCATGCGGCTTCTCGTGTTCGTTCGTGTTCATCGAGTCGGGCGAGGTGGCGGTGTAGGTCGGTGGTGGTGTAGCGCCAGGCGAAGGGTTCGGCGGTGGCGTTGTAGCGTTCCTCGAATCCGAGTAAACGCTGTTCGAGTGCTTTTAGGTTCTCGAAGTTGTTGGGGGTGAGAACTTTTCGTTGGATTGTGGAGAAGAAGATCTCTACCTGGTTGAGCCAGGACGCATGCACCGGGGTGTGGACCATGATGGCGTTGGCATAGCGTGCGGCGAGCCGGTCGATCGCGGCTCGCCCGCGGTGCGAGGAACCGTTGTCAACGATCCAGAACACCCGATCAGCTGAGGCATACGGTTCTTGAGTCATGACCTGATCGACCAGTTCGGTGAACGCCTCGATACCGGTGGACTGGGCGCACCGGCCGAACACTCTCGCGTGGTGCACGTCGTAGGCGGCCAAATATGTCAGTGCCCCACCTCGCTGGTAGTCGTGGTTGACTCGCAGTCCCCGTCCTGCGGCGGCCGGGAGGGTGTCGTGACAGCGGCGCCGAGCCTGGATCGAGGGTTTCTCATCGGCGCTGATCACATAGTCGTTCAACCCCAAGGGCGCGCCGCGGTAGCGGCGGTCGTACAAGTCGAGTACGCGGGCGGCTTTGACCTCGAAGTCGGGGTCACGCATGAAGATCCAGGACTGGTGTTGCCAGGGTTTGATCGCGTCATCGGCCAGCCATCGCCGCACCGACGATACCGAGGCCCCGATCCCGTCGGCCTTGAGTTGATTCGCCAATTCCGTGCTGCTCCACCGCGACAACGGAACATCATGCTCGGCGGGCAGCTGACACGCCCATGCCGTCACCCGCGCCTTGTGGGCCGGGGTGTAGATCGGTGGCCGCCCAGCACGTGGGGCATCCACCAAACCCGGCCAGTCCGCGCAGGCAGAACCGGGCTCGCCACTTGCGGGCGGTGTCGGTGCAGATTCCTACTTCCGCGGCGATTGCCGCGGTGGGCTGACCATCGGCGGCCAGCAGCACGATCAACGCCCGCAACACCTCCCGCTGCGGGGTCGTCCCAGCTCGCACGCGCGCTTCGAGAACCGCTCGGTCCTCGGCGGTGAGAACCACCTGATCGCGGCTGGTCATCACCATGCCCGGCTCCACAACGCACACCATGAATCACCCATGCCCCATAGACCACATGGGTCACGCCGGGAATCAGGGTCGACACGCCGACACGAACACGCCGAGCGACCTCCAGCCGTCAGGCACGATCACCGACATGGCCACACCACCGGACTCGACCAAATCCTCGCTGCAGTGGAAACTGACCGACCGCGCCAGAGTCCGATGGCCGGCACTGGCCCACGTGTCCACCCGCTTCCGCGGCCAGTTCGCCTACGTCGACGGTGAACTTGGTGATGGCAGCACCATCCAATTGATGCGACTGCGCTACAACGGCTCCGCCAGCCGCTGGGGATTCGCCATCTACCTGGCCAGCACCGGCAAGTACCAAGACTCCGTCCTCCCCACCGGCTACCCCTTCGGCAGCCCCGAAGAAACCCTCGACTGCGCCTGCGGCCTCTACCTCAACGACCCCACCGCCTGGCAACCCCCGACGAACTTATGAACAGGACCACCAAGCCAAACGGCGGTCGACCGTGATGCGAGCCCTTACCGGGGGCGGTAGAATCGATTCTATGACTCAACTTCTTGCAAACGCATTTTCCATTCCCCTCGAGCCCGAGGATTTTCGGTCTGTCGTCGACGACACACCAGTCGACACCGGCGCCGGCTTCGTCACCGAGTTCGCGGGCGCGAGCGTGGGCGTGTGGAGCGCCGACGTCGGTCACATCGGGGGCGAGACGACAGACGAGATCTTCGTCATCCTCGAAGGCCGCGCCGAGATCACGTTCGAGGACACCGGTGAGACGATCACCGCCGGACCTGGCGACATCGTCCGACTCAATGCAGGGCAACGGAATTCGTGGAAGACACTCGAGAAGCTGCGCAAGGTGTCGTTCTACGTCCCCGCAGCGAGCTGATCCGGCACTCGCACAGCCGGGAAGCGCACGCCCGGAGATGCCGGGTAACACAGAGAGAGCGGCACCTGCCCGTCGGCAGGTGCCGCTCCTCATCTCATCGGCCCGCCGGCACGATCACTCGAACAATGTCTCCCGAAGCGTGGACCCCGGATAGTCCTGCTGGACAAGACCTCTGGCCTGAAGTCGCGGAACCACCATCCGGGCGAAGTCTTCGAAGCCGCCCGGCATGATCGGTGCGCTCACCATGAATCCGTCTGAGCCACCGGCGGCGAACAGTTCTTCCATCTGGTCGGCCACCTCGTCCGGGTCCCCGACCAACGCGGGTGCCGGAGAGTTCGTCATCAACACGGCCGCTTCGCCGAGAGTCATGTCCTCGCGACCGTCGGCCTGCTGTAGCAACAGATTGAAGTAGCCCGTGGATCCGCCCCCGCCCGCGTGAGCGGCGAGGTCGATGTCCTGCAAGGGGGTGTCCGCCGAGATTCCGGACAGATCGACACCGGCAGCCTGCGACGTCCAGGCCACCGCCGCATCCTGGTTCACCAGAGAGTTCAGCAGATCCCACTTCTCCTGCGCGATGCGTGTCGTCTCACCGACCACGACGTGGACCATCGGCAGGATGGCGCACTCCTTGCGCGATCGGCCGAAACGGTCGAGCCGTGTGTCCATGTCGTCGACGAACGAGCGGATCTCACCCGCCGTCCGCTGGATCATGAAAACCACCTCGGCGAATCGCGCTGCCACATCACGGCCTTGTGGGGAGGAGCCGGCCTGCATCAGGACAGGCCGCTGCTGCGGGCTCTCCGGCACACTCAGGTACCCCTCGGTACGCACATGTTCACCCTGGTACGTGAAGGTCTCGAGTCTTGACGTGTCGATGAACTCGCCACTCTGGCGGTCGGCGACGACGGCGTCCATGGGAAAGCTGTTCCACAGTTTGAGGCACGCTTCGACGATCTCGGTGGCGCGTTCGTACCGCTCGGATCGGCCGGGCAATCCATCCTGTCCTATCTTCCTGGCTTCCGCATCGGAACCGCCGGTGACGATGTTCCACGCGATCCTCCCGCCGCTGAGGAGATCGAGGGTCGCCAGACTGCGTGCGATGGGATACGGCTCGAAGAAGCCCGTCGACACCGTCAGTCCGATGCCGATCTTTGAGGTCGCCTTGGCAACCATCGCGGCGACGACTACCGGGTCGAGCATGTACAACGTGCCTCCGGTCTCCGCCTGGCCCTCGAAGAACGTGATGCTGTCCGCGTAGAACACGGCGTCGAACTTGGCGCGCTCCAGGGTCTGTGCGGTCCGGCACAGGAACTCCGCGTCCAGATAATCGTTCTCCGTGGTCGGATATCGCCACGTACCGTGATGAGACACGGTCGGTCCGGTACCGAGGAATCCGACGAGGTGCATGTGGTCGCTCATTGGCGTGTTCTCCTATCGCTGGGTGGATGTCTCGGTGACGATCTCGGTTTCTGACGTGTGACGAGCCGTCGTCGGTATCTCCTCCACGACCTCGTCGGCAGGCACCGCGACCGGAATGTCGCTGGTGGCCGACGCCTGGATCGGACGCGTGCCGGATCGCGCGATCAGGAGGTAGACCGAGAAGGAGACGACGAACCCGACGAGCCAGGCGAAGTCTGCGCCGCCGAGTGTCGTCACCAACGGGCCGGTGTAGAACTCATTGGTGACGAACGGCACCTGAACCACGAGTCCGATCAGAAATGCCAACCCGGACTTGTTGTTCCAGTTTCCATAGACACCGGCGTGCGGCTTGAAGAACTCCGCGACATCGAACTTGCCATGACAGACCACGTAGAAGTCGGCCAGGTTGATCGCCGACCACGGCACCAGCACATACAGGCAGAGGTAGACGAAGGTCAGGAAGTGGGTGGCGAAGTCCGCCGACGCCGCCACCGCCACGACCAGACACACGATCGACAGCACGCTGAGGACGACCGTCCGCCCGACCATACCGATGTACCTGCCCGGTCGGAACGCGTTGAGAACCGTGACCGTGCACATTGTCCGCTGTAGATGTTGACCGTGTTCACGACGGTGCCGGAGACGACGAACAGGGCGAGAATTGCGGTGCCGAGTGCTCCGATCGCACCGATACCCGCCAGCGCGTCGCCGCTCGTCACCGTGGATGCGGCCAGCGCACCCAGGCACATCATCAGCGAGCAGCCCACCACCGACCCGAGGTAGGTGAACCAGAACGCCGACCGTGGGCCCGTTACCGGTGGCAGGTAGCGCGAATAGTCCGACACCACCGGTCCGTACGCGACCTGCCATGAAGCGGCAGCGCCGAGCACCAGGAAGAACGTCGCGGCACTGAACTCGCCACTGGTGACCGTTGCCCCGTCCACACGGCCGGTGGCGACCAAGAAGACGAGGAGCGCGATGGCGATGACGGCGGTGATATAGGCCGTGAACTGCGCAGTGGCCGCGATCATCCGGAACCCGAAGAAGGTGATCCCGAAGCTGATGACCCCGATCGCGGTGATGCCCAGACCTGTATTGATCGACGGAAACAGCTGCCCGAGCGACTGCCCGGAGGTGATGAGCGCCGAGATCATGTATCCGACGCAGACGAACGCCTGGATCGCGGCGAGGATGGTCGCGCCGTGGAGACCGAACTGTCCCCGGGCTTGAAGCATCTGCGGCACACCGAGAGTCGGACCCTGTGCGGCATGAAAGGCCATGGTGAGACCACCGAGCATATTGCCCACGATCAATGCGGTCACCGTCCAGATGGCCGGTAATCCGAGTGCCACGCCGAGCGCACCCGTGACGAGAGTGAGCGGAGCCATGTTGAACCCGAACCAGATTCCGAAAAGGTCTCGCGGCCGACCGTGCCGGCTGTCTACGGGGATCGGCTCAACGGTTCGCTCTTCCACTTCGAGGGCACTCATGGCGTCACCTCGTTTGTCGTCGCCCGCCGCCGATCTCGATCATTGGCATGAATGGTCACTGGCGACTACCCATCTCACCCCGCGAGTCAAAGGCGTCTCGCAGCCCGATCGGCAGCAGCCGATCGGGATCAGCGATTGTCCTATCTCAGTGGAGGTTTCGATGTTCGGAGAAGGTCAGTTCTCCACCGAATTCATGGTGATCGACGTGTGGTACTACCTGGCCGCGTTCATGGCGTTGCTGGCGGTTGCCGCGTTGGCACTGATGGATCTCGGGTCGGTGCGGCGGTCCAATCTCATCGATTGCGCGGTCCAGAAGGCCGTTGCGATCGTCGCCGGCGGATTCGGGATGATGTGGATCGGATACCCGATCTGGCAGTGGCAGTTCAACCAGGCGTTCGGCGTGCCCAATCCGCTGGGTACGGCCATCAAAGACTGGTGGTTCGGCGGGCCACTGCTGCGGACGCCTGCGACGGATCTCGATCCGGCTGTGGTGCCCGAGGCGGATGTGCTGCAGATTTTCTACGTCTTCTTCATCTCGTTCGGCATGCTTGCCGGTGCCCTGCTGCATGGTGCGCTGACCGAACGGGTCCGGCCGCTACCGTTGTTCGCACTGGCGTTCTTCTCCGGTGGTCTGCTGTCGCCCTTCCTGGGATATCTGCTGTGGGGTTCCATGAGTCCCCTGACGAACAACGGCTTTCACGACTTCGCGGCGATCGCGCCCGTGTACATCTGTATCGGAGCCTTCAGCCTTGCCGTCAATCTGGTTGTTCGTCCTCGCTTCGGACGCTTCGAGGCACATACCAGTGGAGCATCGCCGTACAGCAGCAATCCGGCGTTGTCGTTGATCGGGGTCCTCCTGCTCATGGTCGCGATTCCGTTCGTGATGGTGGGCAACGGCTACTTCCTGCCCGAGCAAGGCTTCTACGGAATCACCTTCGCCTCCAGCGGGATCGGCATGATGGCGGCGAACCTCATGGTCGGCTTCGTCGGTGGTGGTCTGGCGGGCCTGGTCATCGCCTACCGCAGGCGCGAGTATTCATGGGCCCTACTAGGGCCGCTCGCCGGATACGTCATGGTCGGCGCGATGATCGACATCGCCACCCCGGTGGTGACCTTCATCGCCGCATTGTTCGGGCCGCCACTCATGCTGGTCGGTCACAAGGTGCTCGAGCGGTTGCGCATCGACGACGCGAAGGCGCCGCTGGCAGTATTGCCGGGCGTCGTCGGAATGATCGTTACCGGATTTGTCGGATGGCATACCGCACAAGGCGGTTACCCCGGACTGACCGGAGAGTATGAGTTCCAGGGGGCGCAGGTGACGCCATGGATGCAGGTCGTCGGCGTGGCGATTGCGCTTGTCCTCTCGTTCGGCACAGGCCTCGTCCTCGCGCTGGTACTCAAGCGCTTCGGCGGTCTCCGGATCGACGAGGATGCCGAAGTGCTTGGACAGGACCGGCAGTGGACTGCCGGGCATCAATCCACGACCTCGGACGTGACGGTCGTCGAGGCCGCAGATCACGGTGGCCCGGGCGACCGGCCCCGTGAGCGAGAGCTGCCCGCCGCTCATTGATTTCTCCCGTCCGGATCAGATCCTTTGACATCCAGTACGGGTCCTCGGGTCACCGCAGCAGTCGGTGATGGCGAGTCCCACGTGTACCTCGGCTGAAGCACTGTTGCTCGTCGGGGTCCGGTACTCCGGAATGACCACGGCACGATCGTGCGGTCGTGGTTCGGCGTGCGTACATCCGGATTTGCATGCACATCCATGACAACAAGAGGCAGGACAGAATGATTCCGTCCGGTGACGGAGAACCAGCTCGCCTGGACGCGCTGAGACTCCGTCACCGACGGCTAGAATCGTTTCTACCGTAGGCCGCCCATACCGAGACTTTTACCCGACGCTACGAAAGCGTCTCGAGCGGAACAACTCCCGGCGCAGGGAACGCACCGTCGAGGATCTCCAATTCCTCCGGAGTCAAACAGATCTCCATCGCGGCGGCGTTGTCGCGCAGATGTCCGTGATCCACCGCCTTGGGAATGGCGATGACGTCTCTGTCGCGTATCACCCACGCCAAGGCGATCTGCGCAGGCGTCACGCCACGGGCCGATGCGACCTCACGCAATACCCGCCGGTCGAGCAGTTTGGCCTTCTCCACGGGTGAGTACGCCATGAGAGTCGTGCCGCGCTCACGACACCACGGGATGAGGTTGGCCTCGGGACCACGGCGAACCAGGTTGTACAACACCTGATTCGCCGAGGGCACCACACCCGACGGCAGGTCTTCCAGATCGCCGACGTCGAGGTTGCTGACACCCCAGGCCCGTATCGCACCATCCTTCACAAGACGCTCGAAGCCGGCCACCGACTCCACAAGCGGAATCTCCCGGCGCCAATGGAGGAGGTAGACATCGATATGGTCGACCCCGAGCCGCTTCAAGCTCCGATGACATGCGTCGACAGTGCCGTGCTCGGAGGCATTCTCCGGGAGGACCTTGCTGACGATGCACACGTCGTCGCGCCGTCCCTCGATCGCTCTGCCGACGATCTCCTCCGCGACACCGTCCGCGTACAGTTCTGCGGTGTCGATCAAGGTCATCCCGAGATCGATGCCGTACCGGATGGCCGCGACCTCGTCGTCGGCCCGGGCCGGGTCGTCGCCCATACGCCACGTTCCCTGCCCGATGGGCGGTACCTCGATCTGTGCGCTGATCGAAACGGTCATGTTCGCCTCAGCTTGCCAGGGGGTGCTGCAGATTCGGTGTCGCCGACCACGTCGGCGTAGTACGAGCGTGGTGTCGGACGCTCACTGCGTTCGATCATGTCGCTCATGTTCCACTCGCGGAGGATCTTCCCGTTGCGGAACACCGGCACCAGCAGATTCTCCTCGGGAGCGACGTCTTCACGCCTGACGGTGCAGAACTCACCGTCGACTGTGGTCAGTGCAAGCCGGCCCGCCTTGGACCGCTTCATCCCGTTACCGGTGGGCGCCTTGTAGACGTCTCGCCAGGTGTCGTTGATGCATACCGCATTGGTCTTCATGCCGAAGTTCATCGAATCACGGTTGATTTTCTGCAGTAGCCCACCACCCATACCGCAGAGGATGTTGTCGGTGGCGAGGCCACGACGCTCCAACTCGGCATAGAGCGCCAGATAGGTCTCGACGGTCAGGCCGTCACCCTGGATGACGCGGAGGAAGGGTGGCAGGACCCGGTAGCCCTTGCTGTTCGTCTCGAAACCGTAGCTCTCCATGAGCCATTCCACCGTGTCGACCGGGACCATCACCGGATCGCCCGAATCACACCGGGCGATCACCAGACCGTTGAACCGACTGATCTCAGACTTCAGCTCCTTGCCGATGATGTTGCGCACCGCATTCTCGTGATCGAAGGTGTCACAGAGCAACCCGACGACACCGCCGCCGGCATTGGCGAGCAGCTCCCGGAACGAATCGGCCTCGTTCTCACGGCCGTTGGCACCGACGATGGAGTGCTCTTGGAACACCGCGGCGCCGTTCGGCGCGGCGCCGTTGTACCACCTCTTCGATCCGATGTAGCCCGAGACGTTGTCGGTCTGGTCGAAGCTGATGAGGTGTGCGACTCCGCCGAGGGCCGCGGACTCGAAGGAGCTGACACCCCGCGCCCCATAGTCATGCAGGTACATCCGCAGCAGTTCGGGCTGATCCGAGGTCTTCTCCAGATACTCCCTGATGCCCTGTTTCACCATCCAACTCGTGGTGCCGACCGTCGAGGCATACCACACCGAGCGCAGCAGAGCCGTCTCGATGAATCCCGTCACCCACGGATACTTGGGATCGGTGTTCACCACCTGCAGCAGCACATTTCGCGTCGGCAGCACGGTGCCCTCGGGAACCGCCTCGATCTCCACCGGCAGATATCCGTCGTGCTCGTTGATGAGATCGATCCAATTCTGTTTGACGAACGGGATTCCCATCGAGGTATGGATGTCGTGGGCCTCGTGGATGTCCTCGATGGTGATCGGGTGCATCAGGTACTCACGTAGGAACGGCTGCAGCCCCGCAAAGAGTACTGCCGGATAGATCCCCCCGCGAGACTCGATGTAGCTGGAAACATACTGTGTCCCCTCGGGATACATCCAACTGTGCGCGTTCTTGTAGCTGTCGACGTTCGTGATGATGTTGCCCGAGTAGTGTCGTGATGCCATGACGCTTCCTTCTCGTACTGAAATGCACCGAGCGCGACAGATCGTCACATCGGCCAGATTGCTTCGGAACTGCGGTTGATCGCCGATCAGCTACGGCGGGCGCGAGTTCCGCTCACCACCGCGAGCCGCAGTGGCGGCCGGCATCGAGCGGACAAGCTCTCGCGACCGACCGGACGCGATGGGGGCCGAGAGCGGGTCGTTTGTCAGGACGCCTCGTTGGCCCATCCGTGAAACCGGCAGCGACATTGCCGCCAGAAACGACTCTATGAGCGGGCTGCAGTACGTGCAATCGGAGGAACGTTTCTAGTTGGTTACTTCTCACCCGACTGGGCGGCAATCGCGCGATCGGGCGCACCGACACGTTGGGTGTTTATCGCTATCACCAGGTGTTATTGGACAACGCCCGCCATCATCCGGCGAGCGGCGCGGCACTCATGGCCGTACCGTCACACACGGGCCGAGCACCTGATAGAAACGATTACACAGCTTTCTGGTCACCACCGAAACCAGACCCGGGCCGCTACCGAGAAGGTGGTGGTGCCACCGATTCACGAATCCGGACATCCGTGGGCAAGGGCGGCGGCGGATCGATCCGCCCACCGGCGATCATCTCGAAAAGATGCTCGGCCGCTTGTTGCCCCATCTCGCGCGCGGGCTGACGCACCGTGGTCAGCCGCGGCGTCAGCAAGGACACGAACGGTATGTCGTCGAAGCCGACGACGCTGACCTCGGCGGGCACCGAGATACCCGCGGACCGGCAGTACTCCAGCGCGCCCACCGCCATGAGGTCGTTGGCGCACAGCAGCGCAGTCGGTCGGTGATCGCGTGGCCCCTCGAGCGCACGCCGGGCGTGGTCCCAGCCGGATTGCTGGTGATAATCCCCCCAGAGAACTCTCGCCTGATCTGGATCGATTCCCGCTGCGGCCATGGCCTCCCGGTAACCCGACAGGCGTTGCTGCGTAGACCACTGCGCCTCGGGACCGGCGATCACCGCAATGTCGCGGTGTCCGGCTTCGATCACGTGCACGGCAATCTCGCGTGCACCCCGCCGATTGTCGGAGACCACCGCCGGCAGCCCGTCGAAACCCGGCACGACATCGTCGACCAGAACCACCGGGCCCTGCCGCATCAATTCCAGGAGCGCGCCCGACTTGGACTGAGCACCCGACAAGTAGACGATCCCGTTCAGTCGCTGGCTGCGCAACAGCCGGCCGTTGACCGATTCACCCACGCTGACGGTGTCCGGAGCACAGATCGTCACCAGGCCGCCGTGGTTCGAGACAACCTGCTCGACTCCCTCGACGAGCAGGGCGAAGAACTGATTGGAGAGTTCTGGGATCACCAGCCCGATGGTCGGTGCCGAGCGGTTCTTGAGTCCGCGGGCGGCCTCGTTTGGTGCGTAGTTCAACACCCGAACGGCGTCGAGGACTCGGGTCCGCCGATCGGGGGCGACCGGCCCGCTGTCGTTGAGGACGTAGCTGACCGTGCTCAACGAGACGCCTGCGTGGCGCGCCACATCCTTCATGGTGGGCCGTTTGCCGGTAGTCACAATTCTGACAATCTACTCCCCCCCGCACCAACTAGAAACGTTCACCGCCGTCCGGTGTCCGACTTTTCGGTGTCCAACTTTCCGGTGTCCGACTCTTCGGCGGGTACCCGCATGCCGTCGGCGCCCGCCGACTCATCGAAGTGCCTTGCGGGCGGCTTCGAACAGCCGACCGGGATTGATCGTCATCAGTTCGGTGGCCACCTGGTCCGGCACCCCGTGTCGTTCCAGCCGTGGCAGGAAGAGCCGGGGAACGTACCCTATGCCGTTCCCTCCGTTGCGGGTCCACATGCTCTTGGCCGCCATGTCATGGCTGAGCAGGATGCGTGAGGCATGGCCGTCGCGCACGAGCCGGGCCACGGCCCTCGCCGTCTGTTCTGGCGCAGGTGACTGACCTTCGCCGTCGTAGAAGAAGGGCATGCCGATCATGTCGAACTCGAGCCACACGCCCCGATCGGCAACCGCCTGCTGATAGTCGGCGTCCTCGCCCGACGGGTCCATGTGGCACAGCACCACCGCGTCGGGTGCCACCCCCTCGTCCTCCAGGACGATGTCCAGAACTTCGAAAGCACGACGTTGCCAACCGGGTAGGTGGATCAGCATCGGCACCCCGAGCTGCACCTGCGCGCGCGCCGCCGCTCGCACTCTGGTCTTCTCTGCCTCGGTGAACTGCGGCGAGACCCCGATCTCGCCGATGATGCCGGGCTTGATGCCGGTGTCGGCGACGCCATCGGCGAACTCCGTCATCAACGACTCGCAGAGCTGGTCGGCGTCCGCGTCCAGGGTCGACTCGGCGTGGAAGGCGTGGACGTACCAACCCGAACCCATCACCACGTTGATCCCGGCACTCACGGAGATCTGCAGCAGGGCTCGTGGGTCACGGCCCATCTCGTCGTTGGTGCAGTCGATGACGGTCCGACCGCCCACGGCCGTGAAGTGTCCCAACTCCTCGGCCATCGCGACCGGATCGTCTTGGCGGACGTTGTCGAAGCAGCAGCCGGGGTTGTCGGTGAGCAGCCAGTTGATGGACGGGTTCACCGGGCTCCAGAAGAGCTCTCGCTCCGCCTCGCCCTCGGGCTCGACTGCCCGCCGCGACCAATCACTGATCAGGTGCTCGTGGGTGAGCGTCATGCCGAGCTGTTCGGCTGCCACCGGACCTCGGACCGTGTTGACGAGGACGGGGGCAGGGTCAGCTGATGCAGTCATGTGTACTCCTCCAGGTATTTTCGGCCGTTGGCTATTTCCCCGCCGGAAGTCCTTCCGCGTCCGCGAACGGGCCCGGGTCGACCAGCCTGCGTCGCATCGACGCGACCATCGGCCCCTCTGCCTCCCGTGCGGTCAGCTCGGCGACCCACTCTGGATCCTGCAGAAACATTTCCCACTTCTTCTCCAGCTCGGCGACATCAGAGAATCGCAATGTGTAGACGAGTTCGTTGTATGAGTTCTCTCCGATCCAAGTACGTCCGACCTGGATGAGGTCCATGTCATGTTTGGCGAACAGCCGAATCGTGTGTTGATTGAAGAGGTCGATGATCGCGGGCAATCTGCCCGGGACCGCTACGTATTCACGTACTTCGTACAGCATGATCACTCCTTGGTGTTCGGATGGTCTGACGGTGGCGTGCGAGGTTCACGAGGCGTGGTCCAGGGCCCCTAGTTCGTGGAAGGCGCTGGCGAAGAAGACGAGTGGTGGGTTGCCGGGATGGATCTGCTGCCGGTGGATCCGGAGCAGGACGAATTCGTGATCTCCCGCCGGAACCTCCGCCTCGACCGAGCAGTCCAGCCACGCAGCGGCACCGTGCAACAAGATCGCACGCTCGTCGGTGGTGTGCCAGGTGAGATCGACGAATCGATCGGTTCCGCGAGTCGCCAGACGGCGACATGCTTCGCCCTGGGACGCGCCCAGCACCGACAATCCGATGCGTGGAAGGGCCCTGAGGCGCGGCCACGTGGTCGACGACCGTTGCACACACACGCCCACGAGAGGCGGATCGATCGAGACACTGGTGAAGGCGCTCACGGCCATTCCCACCGGTTCGTCCTCGGGGCCGTACGCGCTGAGTGCGGTCACCCCACTGGGAAAGCGGCCGAATGCGTTTCGCAGTCCGGCAACATCGATCGCACCCGCTTCGTCACGGAGTTCGGTCATCACTTCGTTCACATCTGACTCCTAGAAGAGGTGGTTCTTGCCGCCGAACACCTCACTGACCGAGTCGTCGGTGAAGATCCGGCGGATTGTGTCGGCCAACAGGGGTGCGCACGAGACGACGTCGATCATCGACGGTGCGCCCGGTCGGAGTGGAATCGTGTCGGTGACCACGATCCGCTCGAACGGGGATGCGGTCAGGTTCTCATGGGCTCGCCCACTGAGGACTGGATGTGTTGCCGCGGCAAAGAGTCGGCGGGCACCGGCCTCCTGCACGGCCTGGCCTGCCGCCCGCAGGGTGCCGGCGGTGTCGATGATGTCGTCGACGATGATCGCCGTCTTGTCTCGTACGTCACCGATGACAGTGGTGATCTCGGCAGCCTGCTGTTGGGGTCGCTCCTTGTCCAGAATGGCCAGTCCAGCCCCCATCCGGGTGGCGAACTGCTTGTTCAGCTTCACCCTGCCGGCGTCCGGGGCTACGACGACGAGATCGTCGTCGAGCCCGGCGAAATGGTCGGCCAGCATCATCAATGCGGTCATGTGGTCGACCGGGATACCGAAGAACCCTTGCAACTGGCCGGCGTGCAGATCCATCGTCAACAGTCGGTCGACACCGACTGCCTCGAGTGTCCGGGCCACCATTCGAGCCGAGATCGGTTCTCGCGGAGATGATTTCTTGTCCTGCCGCGAGTACCCGTACCAGGGCGCGACCGCCACGACCCGGTGCGCACTGGCCCCGACCGCCGCGTCGACCATCACGAGCAGTTCGAGGAGGGCGTCGTTCGCGTTTACTCCGGTCTCCGGGTTTCCGCAGATCGGTTGAATGATGAAAACATCTGCGCCTCTGATTGATTCATCGAAGCGGCAATACACCTCTCCGTTGGAGAAGGTCTTGAGTGTGATCGGGCCGAGATCGACACCGAGTTGCGCGGCGATCTCCCGCGAAAGTGACGGGTTGGCTCGACCGGAGAACAACATCAACTGCTTCTCGTACCCGAGTCGAAGTGCGGCACTCATGCACTCACCGCATCTTGTTCGGGACACAGCCGACCCGGCTTGCCTTGGATGGCCAACATGAACACGCCTATCAATAGTGGTTGTTGTTCGAACGACATTGTTCGACTTGATCTCCGGGCGGCATCGCGCTCGGCCTCGGGACAGCTCCGCAGGCACCCAGCGGAGGAGACGACCGACTATCGCGGCACCGTATCCGTCTCGAGCATCTCCGCCGACTCGAGCGCTATGGCGATCTCGTCCCCGGTCGGCATCCCAGCCCGCGCGCCGACATGTCGGACCGACAACGAGGCAGCAGCGACACCCTGCGTGATGGCAGACAGCAACGGAAGCCCCGCAGCCAACGCATGTGCCAGAACCCCATTGAACGTGTCCCCGGCCCCAGTGGTGTCCTTGACCTCGCCGACAGCCAATGCCCGCAATGCTGTCGTCTCACCACCGGGTTCGACGACCAGCGCTCCGTCTCCGCCCAGCGTGACGATCACCGGGGCGTTCGTGTGCTCGGCCACCCTGGCCGCCTTCTGCTCCACTGTCGCGTGTGGACGCCCGTCGACGAGTGAGTGCAGATCGCACAACTCGGAAGCGTTGGGGGTCACCACCGGGGCGTAACCGAACAGACGGAGTAGTCCAGGGGTCGCCGGCGCCGTGTTGAGCACGCAGGAGATCCCGTATTCGGCAGCGGCCGCAACTGCAGCGGCCACCGCTGCCGGGGAGATCTCGGTGCTGACGAGTACGCAGCCTGCCCAGGAGGCCGCTCTCGCGACCGCGGCCCGCACCGCAACCGGGTCGATGACAGCGTTCGCCCCTGCGCCGACCGCGATCTGGTTCTCGCCATCCGGGTCCACCACGATCAACGCGGTCCCGGTGGTCATCTCGTCCACCGTCTGAACATCGGCGACGTCGACGCCCTCGGCTCGCAGGTCCGCCAGCGCAAGGGTGCCCGACTCGTCTGCGCCGACGGCTCCGCAATACCTGACGGCGGCACCCGCTCGTGCTGCGGCCACCGCCGCATTGGCTCCCTTCCCGCCGCCGTACCGATCGGCCCGCAACCCCACCACGGTCTCGCCGGGCCTCGGCAGCCGTTCTGCTGCAACGACGAAATCAACGTTCAGGGCTCCGATGACGAGCACACCCGGGGTCAATTCGCACCTCCTCGTGCCGACACCGATGATCGGATCTGCACAGTTGTCGGAATGATGTTGATGGGTTCGGCCGCGCCGGTGTCGATCAGGTCGAACAAGACCGACGCGGCACGGACTCCGATGTCATGCGCCGGTTGGCGGACGGTGGTCAGCCTGGGCGTGAGCAGCCCGGATAGCGGCAGATCGTCGAAGCCGACGATGCTGACATCGTCGGGTACGCGTAGCCCCGCCACCCGGCAGTACTCCATCGCGCCGACCGCCATGAGGTCATTCGCACACATCAACGCGGTGGGCCTCGGGTCGGCGGTCAGCGCCTGGGCGGCCAGCTTCTCACCGGTCTCCTGCTGATAGTCGCCGTTGTACACAGGCACGGTGTCGGGGTCGATCCCGTTGCGGGCGAACGCCTCCCGGTACCCCGCAAGACGTTGCTGAGCTGTCCACAGCGACGGTGGCCCGCCGATGACCGCAACTCGTCGGTGCCCTCGGTCGAGCACGTGCATGGCAACCTCACGAGCCCCGATGTAGGAGTCGCTCACCACCGCAGGCAGATCGACGCCCGGAATCTGTTCGTCCACCAGCACGACCGGTCCCGATCGCGCCAGCTCGTATCCGGACGCCGGCATCGACCCCGTCCCGGACAGATAGACGACACCGTCGATCCGCTGGCTTCGCAACAACTTGGCCTGCTCTTCCTCGGATTCGTCCGTGACACCCGGAATGACGAGCACCACCAGGAAGTCACGTTCTGCGGCAGCACGCTGAACCCCTTCGGTGACCATCGCAAAGAACTGATTGGTCAACTCCGGGATGACCATGCCGATTCGTGATGCACCGCGCCGCTTCAGGTTACGAGCAGCCTGGTTCGGCGAGTAGTCCAGCACCCGCACCGCGTCGAGGACACGGGTGCGGCGATCTGCCGCGACCGGCCCCGAGTCGTTCAGTACATAGCTGACGGTGCTCACCGAGACGCCTGCATGCTCTGCGACGTCCTTGATCGTGGGACGCCTACGCGGATGGTCGGACCGGGTCACGATGGGTCCTTTCCGGGGTTGGCGGTCCAGGTGAGGATGGCGTTCCACAGGTGTGGGTAGTGGGGCCAGTGCAGGAATTCCGGTGGGGCCCAGTGCGGGGCGAGGTCGGAGGTGAAGGCGGTGGTGCGGCCGTGGCCGTATTCACCACACACCAGCATCGGGTCGTTGCCGGC
>NZ_JAZARS010000028.1:0-33535 GCF_036233855.1 Gordonia sp. Z-3 | reverse complement strand
GGTCGACTACGAGAACGCCGCACTGACCGAGCCCGAAGCCGCATAGAGGAGTCCTCCACGATTCCGGGGGAACCACATCTTTTCTCAGCTGTTGCGACGAAGACTCGGCACCGATCCGGTCGGCGCCTGTTCTCAGAGTGGTTCGTCGAGCGGAAGTGGGGGAGTTGATGATTGAACCAAATCAGGCGATGCGGACTCCGGCGGCGCCAAAGTCGCTGTGCCCGCGGACGTTGCTGCGCAGGATGGTGCAGCGCCTGTTAGACGCTTCGCGCCTCGAGGGGCTGTCGCCGGAGACGGCCTTCGAGCTCGCTGAGGCGGCGCGGGTGGTGAATCTGGCTGACCCCCGGTTCCACGGAGGGACAGAGGGAATGGCGCCTGCAGAGGTTGCAGCGGACATCGCTGCAGCCCTGGGCGTCAGTTGCTACACGATCGGCACCGCTCAGATCAGGGCGTATGTGGAGTCGGTGCAGTCGGTGATGCAGCGACGGGCTACTGTACTGCGGACGGTGGCTCGGACGGCCGACGTCAGGGGTGCGTAGCTATGAGCTCACGACTGCCGACCGCCCGGCGAGCACTACTGCTGATGTGACAATCGCTGTGTCCGACGATTGGCGTCGGACACAGCGATTGCAGTGGTCAGATACAGTCAGCGGCCCTTGGGCTGCTCTTTGAGAAGCATGGTGCCGATCGGCACACCGAAGTTGTACGTCGTGCCGACATAGCCGTTCTTGGTCCGGTGATACTCCGTCCGGTAGTACCATTCAACGGCCGGATGCGACGAGTAGCTGGCTACGCCACCGTCTTTCGTCGGCCGGATCGAATACTGGTAAACGTTCTTCGGCCCGATGCCGTAGTAGTCCTGCTGGTAGGTGTTTCCGATGACCCGAGCGTTGGACTCGGGTGTCGGCACGACGCCGTACATGAGGAGCTGGTGCTTGTAGTTCCCCTCGTTGATCTTCGCGTCAGAGTCCCCGGCACCGGCGACCAGGCCGAAAGTTGCTGCTCCGGCGATCAACGCCCCCGCTATCAATCGTTTCACAAGCTTCGACGCTAGCAGCGGAACACGATCTACTACTAGTGCGAAGTCGATTTGCCGAGAGTGGCTTGACTACCACCAGAACGTGGTTCACGTGAAGTTTCGTCACCGGTGACGAAACATACTGCGGCACAACATATTCCGCCGATATTGTCGCGTTACGTCAATCCAGCCACGCCTCGCGCAGCGGATGTGTGACTGCCAGGGATGCCCCAGCGGCAGACCTACTCGTTCGATGAGGCGCCCAGGCAAGCAGATACCCGGGCAGCAGGAGGGGCGCATCGCCGGTTGGTTCGTTGAGCAGATCCCGTCGGTCTCGGCATCGGGCGGACACGTGCTCAGACGTCCGCGAGCTCGGATCAACTGATGACGCAGTCACCCCAGACAGCCCTGACCTGCACCGAGTGCCATACACCCGGCCAACTGATTTGTTAGGGTCCCCAAACTTTTTGTTTTGAGCCTCCTACCTGCATAAATACGGGTCCGCGATCTGTTGCGAGCCCGGGTGTGGGCACCCTAACGTGGCTTCCGTGATCGCTGCCCTGTTGTTGAGTTTCGGCGTGATCTTCGTCGCCGAACTCGGCGACAAGTCACAGCTGATGGCCATGACCTACGCCCTCCGATACCGGTGGTGGGTGGTGCTGCTCGCCATCACCGTGGCCACCACCGCGGTGCACGCGGTGTCAGTGTTCTTCGGACATTTCCTCGGCCTGTCCATCCCCACCGACGTGATGTCGATCCTCGCGGGCCTGGCCATGTTGGTGTTCGGTCTGTGGACCATCCGGGGCGATCACCTCGACGACGACGAGTCCACCAAGGCCGAACGGGTGGGCGCATCGGTGTTCTTCGCTGTCATGTCGTCGTTCTTCCTCGCCGAACTCGGCGACAAGACGATGCTGGCCACCATCACGCTGTCGACCAACAACGACTGGCTCGGTGTGTGGATCGGTTCGACCATCGGCATGGTCGCGGCCGATGCGCTGGCCATCGCGGTCGGCTCCCTGCTGGGCCGGCATCTGCCCGAACGCATCATCGCCCGGGGCGCGGCCGCGCTGTTCTTCGGGTTCGGCGCCTGGCTGCTGTGGGAAGGACTGTCCGACGCATCGGCGGTCACCATCATCGCCACCCTGTCCGCGGTGGTCGTGCTGCTCGGCGTCGGCACGCTCTACCTCCGGCACCTGCGCCGCACCGCAGCAACCGATCCCGCTGACGACGCGGCCGTGCACAGCTCGCGCTGATCGGCGGGCCGGCTTCAGCCCACCGGCTGGGCGGCGACCGCAGCGGACAACGCCACAAGTGGCGCCGCGTCGGTCTCGATGTCCGCGCCGCCGGGCACGACGTCGCGCACCGCAGCACGCGGCGGTCCCGCCACCGCATACTCCTCGACGGCAGCCCAGATCATGTCCGCGCGGGCGGCGTCGTCGACGACCTCGAAATCATCGGTCAGATACGGGCTCAGCTGGGTGAGCGCGTCGCGGATCTCCACGACGCGTCGGTGCAGGAGCAGAGCCGGTGCCGGCGCCCCACCAACCGGAAGCACCACTTCGGGAACCGCTTCGGTCACCAGCTCCCAGAGTGGTCCAAGCGCGTCGATCTCCCGTCGATACCGGCGCCGAGACGTGATCGCATGCCACCGCGCGCGCAGCATCGGGTAGCTGATCCCGACGAGGAAGGCGACGACGCCGACGGCCGAACAGACCCCGCTCACGTCGAGCAGCCGGCCCTGGCCGAAGGTGCGTGTCGCCGAACCGATCACGAACACGATCTGCGTCACCGCTCCGGCGGTCAGGGACATCAACCCGATCAGCAACAGGACCAGGGATGTCCGCAGGTATCCCTCGGCCAGTTGGAGAAACCGCCGGATGCTGCGGACACACGCGACGAATCCGTAGGTGAGGTAGCCGCTGGCGATCAGTACGAACACCGCGTACGCGATGTTGCGGGCGGTCCACACCGACAGACCTTCGGTGCGCAGATCAATCGGGATGACCAGCATCGTGATCTGCAGTCCGATCAGCGCGACGACCAGCGGCACCGCCTCGATCCCGGCCCGGCGTTCGCGTGACGTCGAGCGCCCGGGGAAGAAGAAGACGATGATCAGCGCGGCCACTCCGACGGCGAGCAGCCCGTAGAACAGCACCCGCGCCGCCCCGGTGAAGGTCACCGTGTCGATCGCCTCGGTGACGTCGGCGCCGGAGACCACGAAGGCCAGAGTGAGTGCGGCGATGGCGATGGTCATCGCGATCGACTGCAACCCGCCGCCTTCACGCCGGATCTGTTCCAGGCGCCAGCACAAGGCGGCCGTGAACACGACGGCCGCGACTGTGTTGAGGATTCCGACGGCGATCATGCCTACAACCAGCCCTTGTGGCCGCCGAGAAGACGCTGGATGCCCCGCAGGTCGTCGTTGCGCGCGGTCGTGCCGACCACCTCGGTGGCCTCGGCCGCCCAGCTCAGGATCATCGACGCGAGCATCTCGGCCTCCCACTCGCGGTCGTCGGCGTAGCAGGTCCGACTCAGTGCATCGGCAGAGTCGTCGTCGGCAGGCGCGGTCAGCGCCGACGCCGACACCGCACCCAGGATCTGATGTCCGGCGATGAGATGACCGAACTCGTGGATGATGATCTGCTGCTGGTGCAGCGGCGACGTATTGGCCTGGTAGAAGAAGTAGTCCGCATCGTCGGCGGCCAGCCACACACCGTTGGGCATACCCACCGGCAGCGGGTGGGCGATCAACCGGATCGGGCGTCCACGCCGAGCCCCGTGCCGGTCACACAGCTGGGTGACGTCCAGCGGCAGGTCGAGGTCGAGGCCCTTCAGCGTGTCGCGACAGAGCAACCTCAGCGCACGATGACTTCGCATGGCTCCCGGAGCGGTGTACGACCCCTGCGGTCAGTTATTGTGCGGCCCGCCGACGACGCGCAGACGGGCGTCCTCCGGGGTCTCGCCCAGGCCCGCCGCGATGACGTCGGGCGGATCCTTCGGCAGTCCTTGCTGCTCGCGCAGCACCTTGATGAGCTCGTTGACGATGGTGACCGAGTCGCTCGACAGACCGGCGAGGCGGAAGGCCGCCAATTGAACGTTGGTGTCGGCCTGCAGACGCATGAGATCGATCTCGTCGCGGGTGCGCTGCGCGGCGCGGTCTTCCAGGAAGTAGTGGACGTCCACGCCGAATGCAGCCGCGATTCCCTCGACCGTGCGGAACGACGGCGACTTGGCCTTACCGGAACGCAGCTGACTCAGATACGACTCCCCGAGCCGGAAACCGCGCTCGGTCGATCGGGCGGCGATCGCCTTGGCGCTGTATGCGCGGCCGTTGGGGCCGGGCACTGTACGGAACAGTTCCTCGAGACGTCGCGCGAACAGTCCCGGATCCACTACTGCAGTGTGTTCGGTGTCGACCGCCCCGGTCCGACGTCCGCCGTCAACAGGCATTTCCGCACCTCGTATAGTCATTGTTCTCCCCGGCAAATTCAAAGTCGTTTGAACTTGCAAACATTAAAGACCCGCGTGCATCGTGGATGCAACGCCCGTTGCGATTTGAACGTACCCGACTACCATCGCCCATGCGTATCACCTGTGGCAACGATGTAACGAATCCTCCCTGTGGCATTATTCACACTCGATCGTGAACAAGATGTGGCGTCGCGAACCGGAAGTTGCCGAGAGGTGAACGGCGGGGTTCAACTCACACCATACGTTGGTGCTTACGTAACCGGATCGGGGGTCGGATGACACATCGTGTTCCAGCAGGTACGCAGCGTCGCCGACGTTCGGTTCCGGTGCTGGCGATGCTCGCGACGTTGGTGGTACTCGGGTCGGCTCTCGGCGCCGGGCTGGCCCTGTCCACTCCGGCATCAGACCGCCCCGACCGCGGCTCGGGGTGGGGCGGCGGCAATCACCACGGGCATGGCCACGGGCACGGGCATGGGCACGGTGATGACGATGACGACGAGGATTCGACGACGTCGGCGACCGCGTCGGGGAGCCAGAGCAGCGCAACCACGAGTCCTGCCACGAGCGAATCCACCAGCACCAGCACCAGCCAATCAACCAGCACTACGACCAGCGAATCCACGGGGTCGTCGAGCACCAGCGAATCCAGCAGCGTTACCACCAGCGAATCCACGGAACCGTCGACCACCACCGAGACCACCGACGACGGATCGGTCGTACCGCCGCGCTACACCCCGCGCCCGCCCAGCCGAGACGCGTCACCCGACGTCGATCCGGATGCGGCCGGCACCGGTGGTTCCGGTGGTTCCGGTGGATCGGGGCCGCCTGGCACCGGGAACCCGGCACCGGAGGACACCGCTGCGCCGGCGCCGGCTGCGGTACCGACGGTGCCCACAGCAGGCACGGGAGCGGGCGCCGGCGCGAACTCGGCGACCGGTCCGGGCGGGCCGTCGTCGACCGGCGGTTCGGCCGGTGCCGTACCGAACGAGACGACGTCATCTGAGGATGCGGGTCCGGACGATTCCGCGCCCATCCCCGACCCGGTCTCGGAGATGGCACCGGCGGCACTCGCCGATCCGGTGGTTCCGGACTCCGACGTGGCGGCCTCGCCCCGACGCATCATGATCGGGCTGGCGCCCGGTGGGCTACTTCTGCTCGGCGCGATGGCGTTGTTGGGCAGCGGGTCGTTCCTGGAGGCGCTGCGGTCGTCGCGGCCGTAATCGGTCAGGCGTCGCGGCCGGCGAGCAGCGTGTCCCGATGCGGGACCGCCGCACGCGCGCCGTCGGTGATCCATTCCCGCAGCACCTTGGTCGCGCGCACGTCGTCCTCGTTGTATTCGAGCAATCGTTCGCGTTGCGTGGGGTCCGGCACCCCGCCGCCGAGGCCCACCGCGTCGCGATACCAGTCCATCGACGCCTCGCCGCTGGCGTCGGCGTCGCGCCAGGTGAATCCGGCGACGGGCGCGACGCGCTTGAGACCTTTCCCGTTCGGGCAGATGAAGTTGCGGCCGACAGCCTCGTAGATGTCGACCCACTCGGCCGACCCGATGAAGGCCTCCACCTCGGCGCGCGACGGCACGCCCGGGGCCCCGGCGAACCGGTCTGCGGAGCCGAGTAACCAGCGGTTCTCAGCCTGCTGCGAATAGCAGTACGCCGCAAAGGACTTCCCGGCCTCGTGGGCGGCGTCGCGCTGCGCGGTCAGCCACGTCCAGAACTCCCCGAACGAGCGGCCCTCGTCGGTGGTGGGCAGCGGTTGCCAGGTGACGAACGGCCGGTAGCGGACCTCGCAGGTCGGGTCGGTGGTGTCGGTCAGCAGCGTGCCCCACATGTAGGCGCCGTGTTCGCCGTAGCTCTCCATGTCGACATCCACCTCGACGTCGGCACGCCGCACCACCGGGGTGTCGAGGCGCCGGATCAACGGGATGCCCTGCAACCAGGCGATGGCGGTGAGTATCGCGTCGTCGAAGCGCGCGTTGCCCGGCCATTCGTCGGGAGGCCCGCCACGGTGCGCGGCCAATTGATCGATCGTGGTGATCCCGGCATCGGCGAGAATTCGGCTCTGGTTGGCACCCACCACCAGGCTCACGTCGCGGCGCTGTTCCAGTTCGGGTCCGCATCGCTCCCACCACGAGCAGCTGCGGCATTCGCCGATCCGGCGGGGTGTGGTCGACACCTGCTGTTCGGCAATCGCCATGCGGCGGGCGAACACCTCGGCGTAGTCGGTGAGTGCCGAGGCCATCTCGTAGACGACGATGCAGTCGGCGTCGAGACCGATCACCCCGGCACGCAGCCGGGCCGGATCCGATGAGGTGGCAAGCCCGAGCTCGGTCAACATCGCAGTCAGCTGAGCAAGTCGGAGCAGGTCACGTCGCTGATTGCGCCCGTTGCGGGTGGGGTCCGCCGACGGGGACCAGGCCCACACCGGACTGGTCACCGTCACCTTGGGGCCCCCGTTGCCCTGCGCAGCACCGTTGCCGTTCGTGGACTCGTTGCCGTTCGCGGCCCCGCCGCTGTTCGTATCTGCGTCCGCGACGTTGACAGTGCCATCGGTGCCGTTCTTCGCGCCGGCGGTGCCGGTCGGTCGCCGCGGATTTTTCGCCGGATAGCTGGCCCGATGGTTCACGACGATCACCGGTAGGTACCCGTCACCGTCGCGGATCAGCAACTCGGCGTGACCGCGTCGCCCGGCCTCGCGATCGGTCGGCAGCGTCGCGTTCCAGATCCAGGCGGCCCCGGCGGCACACGCCGACAGGGTCTGCTCGGCGCGCGCAGCGTGGGTGGCGTCGGGGTCGATCAGCACCACGGTGCCCGGCGCCTGATCGCTGTGTAGGCCACGGATCATCTCTCGGACGGCGGCACGGTGATCGGCCGCCGCGGCCTTGCGTCGCTGCGCCTCCGGCGTGTCGGGTCGCGATCGCGCCAGGTCGGGGTATGCGTGGTCGAGGTACAGCCGGTGCTCGCATCCCGCGAGATCGCGGGGGTGTAACACCACCCTCACCACTGGTCCGTCCTCTCCCGACATCGCCGATCCGGGTCGTCCGCCACGCGCACCCGTCTGGTTCACGTCGGTTCGCCCCTGTCGAGCCTATGTAATGCTTGTACCGATGCAGTCGACGCCCGCTCGGTGTTTCCCCGACCTCGCCGGTCGGCCGGGCCCCGGGGCACCACACAGGAGGTAGGTCCTAGAAATGGGATTGTTCTCGTCCGACGGCAAGACCCGCGCGCAGCGCAAGGCCGAGGCCAAGGCGATGAAGACCAAGGCGAAACTCGAGGCCAAACTGGAGGCGAAGAGCGCGCGCAAGTCGCAGAAGGCGCTCCGCAAGGCCGAACACAAGTTCCGTAGCAAGGAACTCAAACTCGAACGCAAGAACGCCAAGGCCGCCGGCAAGGCGGAAGCCAAGGCCGCCAAGGCCCAGGCGAAGACGGCCGCCGTCGAAGCCAAGGCCGCGGTAGATGCCCAGCGATTCTCTCCGGCGAGCGTTCGGCGGTATCTCCTCGTCGCCCGACTGGTGTCCCCGATCGTGGTGCCGATCGCCTATCGCGCTGCCGTGGCCGCGCGTGGTCAGCTGACCGCTCTGCAGGCCGGTCGCGCCGGAGTGGCCCCCGACGTGCTGCGCCAGTTCTCCGGACACGGCGCGACGCTACACGCCCGTATCGCCACTACGCGGTCGGCGCTGGAGAAGGTCGCCACCACCGACACCTCCGACGACGCTTCGGCCTTCGTCACCGCGATGGTCACTCGCCTCGACAATCTCGCGATCGCCGTCGACGCCGCCGAGGCGATGCCGGCCTCGCAGCGGCGCACCGCGCACCACTCGATCGAATCCGAACTCGAGGGCATCGAGGCCGACATCCTCGCCCGACTGGGCGTGCACGATTCGACCCCCAAGGGAGCGTGAGGGAGATGACCGAGCCGGGACCGGCGGACCGTCGAGACGATGACGGTTCCGACGGGGCTCAACCACAGCAGGCTCCGGCAGACGGCGCCGTGCCGGATCCGGCCGCAGCCGGGAGCACGCCCGGCGAGCCTGGTCCCGCCAAGCCAAGTCCCGCCGAGCCTGGTCCCGCCGAGAAGGCGGCGAAGAAGACACCGGCAAAGAGGGCCGCCGCAAAGAAAGCTCCGGCGAAAAAGGCCGCGGCGAAGAAGACTCCGGCTAAGAAAGCTCCCGTGAAGAAGGCCGCGGCGAAGGAGGCCGCCACCCGGGACGCGGCGAAGAAGTCGTCCGCCAAGACGGCTGGGGCCAAGAAGGCGCCTGCCACCACGGACGCCGCGAAGAAGGCCGCAGCGAAGAAGGCCCCGCCGGAGACCACGCCCGTCGATCCTCCCGTCGAGGAACCCACACCGGGGAAGTCGCAGGCCGATGAATCGGTGACCGCACCTTCGGAACAGCAGTCGAGCCCCGAGCAGTCGAGTCCCGAGCAGAAGTCGAGCCCCGAGCAGAAGTCGAACGCAGGCCAGGCCAGGCATGTGGCATCGCGACCGGCGTCGTCGAAGCCGGGGGCCACCAAGCCACCGACGAAAAAGGCGTCGACCGGTCCCGCCGGCCGCGCGTCGACGGCACCGGGCGCCCCGCCGTCGCGGCCGTCACCGGCGGTGGTCGACGTGGTGGCCGAATCCGATGCGCAGCGCGCCACTTTCGCCCAGCTGCGAGCGGGAGCACCCACCGAGTTGCCCACCAGAAACCGCGCCGTGCCGATCATCGCGGCCGGCGTGTTCGGGGCGGTGCTGCTGTTCGTGATCGAGATTCTGCGCCGTCGGCGTTGATCGTGACCGGGTCAGGCGCCGACCCGGTCGACGATCGCGGCGGCCACCTCGGCCGGGCGGGCCTCCGGTAACCAGTGGTCGACATCGCGGATGATCCGGAACTCGTAGGGCGCATCCACATAGCTCGACGTCATCTCCGCGGCGACCCGGCCGAGCGCGAAGTCGCCGTCACTCCAGACGTAGGTGGTGGGCACCCGCACGCGCCCGATGCGGCGGTCCGCGCGGCCCCAGAACGGTATCCCCCGGTACCAGTTCAACGCACCGGGTAACGCGCCCGAGGCGACGATGTCGGAGTAGAGCTGGCTCGCGAACGGCTCCGGCAGCCCCATCCGGGCGCCGCCACCTGGAGAGCGAAACAGCTTGGACAGGAACCATTCCGGGAGTTTCGGAAGATTGAAGGCGGCCATGTACCAGGACCGCAGCACCTGCCCTCGCGGCATGGCCCGGACGAACGCGGCGGGGTGTGGCATGGACGCCACGGTCAGCGTCGCGATGCGCTGGGGATGGCCAGCCGCCACCGCCCAGGCCGCCGCGCCGCCCCAGTCGTGGCCCACCAGATCGACGGTGTCGGCCCCCAAGGTGTCGATCAGTGCGACGACATCAGCGACGATCTCGCCCATGCGGTAATCGCGTCGCGCGGGCGGCCTGGCGCGCGGTGAGTATCCGCGCAGATCGGGAGCAAGGGTGCGTAACCCGTTGTCGTGCAATCGTGATGCCACGCCTTCCCACACTGTCGCGCGCTGCGGGAAACCATGCAGCAGGATCACCGGCGGCCCGTCGATCGGCCCGTCGTCGATCACGTCGAAGACGTAAGGGCCGTTGGCGAACTCGGTGATGCGGTCGGTCATCGTCGGCGTCCTTCCCCGGGGATGGCACCGACCCTACCTGCCGAGCGGTGGGCAGCAGATCGCCCGCGGCGCGGTTGCGTCGCGGGCGATCGACTTCCGGTGGGTCAGGTCAGCTGGTACACCGTGGTGCCGCCGACCGTGGTGGCCGTGTAGTTCTGCGCCACCCACTCGGCGATCTCGGAGTTGCCGCCGGGGCCACCCTGACCGCCGCCGATGTAGTAGGCGATCTTGCCGTCGTGCACGTACTCGATGAACTGCTCCAGTGTGGGCGCCGGGTCACCGCTCCACCCACCGATGGCCATCACCGCTGTGCCGGTGGCGATCTCGATGCCCGCCGCCGACTGGGAGCCGTTGGTCGCGGCCGACCAGGTGGTGTCGGTGGAGGTCAGCAGTTCCACGAGTTCGGTGTTCGAGGAGATGTCACCCATTCCGCCGGGTCCACCGGCCCCGCCGCGGCCGCCGTCCTGAGTGGTGCCGTCCTGCGCAGCGCTCTGCCTTGCGCCGTCTTGAGTCGTGCCGTCTTGAGTCGTGCCGTCTTGAGTCGTGCCGTCTTGGGCTGCGCCGTTCTGGGTCGCGCCGTCGGGAGTCGTCTGTCCATCCGCCGCGCCGGTCGGCGGGTTGCCACCACCCGAGCCGCCCATTCCGCCGCCCGGTCCACCCATGCCACCTGATTCCATCGAGGTCTGTACCGCGTTCGGGATGGACCCGCTGTGCGGGGTCGCGGCTGTGGCGATCGAGAAGGTCGCGGTGCCACCGAATCCGGCGAGCGCACCGGCGATCACCGCGCCGGCGACCACTTTTCGCCACGCCATCACGCTGCCGACCAGCAGGGCGACGATGCTGATGGCGGCGACCGCGCCGATCAGCCACCGGCACCACACGGGCCCGAAGTCGTTGCGGTTCAGCAAGACGATGGACCAGGCCGCGGCGAGTCCGATCATCCCGGCGAGAGCGAGGCGACCGTCCCACTTGCTACGGCGTCGCCAGGCGAATACCCCACCCATGCCGACGAGCGCGGCGATGGCGGGCGCCAACGCCACCGTGTAGTACGGGTGGATGGTGCCGCTCATGAAACTGAAGATGAGTCCGGTGACCAGGAGCCAACCACCCCAGGCGACGATTGCTCCGCCTTCGACGCGGCTGATACCGCCGGTCGATCGGAAGATCGGGAAGCTACGGACCATCAAGTAGGCCGCGAACACCAAGGCCAGCAACGCAACCGGGAGCAGCCAGGAGATCTCGTTGCCCATCTCCGAACTGAACAGTCGGTTGAGTCCGGTCGAGCCGCCGAACGAACCGCCCGCCTGGCCGCCGCCCATGCCGCCTCCGCCACCGGAGCCACCGCTGATGCGACCGACGCCGTTGTATCCCCATACGAGGTCCATGAAGGTGTTGTCGGTGGAGCCGCCGATGTACGGGCGAGCCGATGCCGGCACCAGGATCGTTGCGAGCACGAACCAGCCCGCCGAGACGATCAACGCCACGGTCGCACCGATCAGGTGGCCGATGCGCCTGATCCAGCCGGTGTTCGCGAACATCAGGTAGGCCAGTCCGAAGGCGGGGAGTACGAGCAGGCCCTGCAGCATCTTGGTGAGGAAAGCGAAGCCGAGCGCGACACCGACCAGCGCCAACCATCGGCCCGAGTTGGTGGCGATCGCGCGGATCAGGGCGTAGCCGGCCGCGACCATCAGCAGCACCAGCAGCGCGTCCGGATTGTTGAACCGGAACATCAGCGCCGCTGCCGGGGTGAAGGCGAGCACGCCACCGGCGATCAGGCCCGCGGCCGTGCCGTGACGCGGGTCGGCGAAGGTGCGGCGCATCGCGCAGTACAGCAGCGCCACAGCGGCCACCCCCATCAGCGCTTGCGGTACCAGCACGGCCCAGCTGTTCATCCCGAACAACCGCACTGACAGCCCGGTCACCCACAGCGAGGCCGGGGGCTTGTCGACGGTGATGAAGTTGGCGGAGTCGAGAGATCCGAAGAACCACGCGGTCCAGCTCTGCGAGCCCGCCTGTGCCGCCGCCGCATAGAACGTGTTGGCGTATCCGCTGGCGGAGAGGTTCCACAGATAAAGCACGGCGGTGGAGACGAGCAGCGCGGTCAGTGCGTACGGGCTCCACCGGACGGCGCGTGTGGGTCGAGGTAGGTCGGCGACGCGGCGGAAACGGCCGCCGGCCGGGGGTGGTGGTTCACCGGGCGTCGATGCCCCCGGTCGTTCCAGCCCCCGTCGCTCCAACGCTGTGGTCATTCGGGTCCTCCTGTGTCGGATGTGTTGATCCCACACTGGGCCCCGGCCCTCCCGCGCCCCTGGAAGCCGGCTGGGAGAACCCTGTGAACGCCCGATCCGAGGTTCCTCCCCCGGGTATCGCTACTTCCCCCAGCTGCCACCGGCGGAAGTAGCGATACCCGGGGGAAGGACTGCGACGCGCGCGGGGCTTCCTACCGGCCCGGCAGGTACTTCAGCGCGCGCACGGCGTACGGCGTGACGGCGCGGTAGATGCCCTTTGGGATGCCGGGCGCGCGGTCGATGCCGACGAAGCGCTGCTCGGCGACGGTCTGCGGCTCGGTGTACTTGAGGATGCCCTCCTCGCCGTGACGTCGACCAACACCCGAGATGCCCATGCCACCCATCGGTGCGGCGGTGGAACCCCACGCGGCGGCATAGCCCTCGTTGATGTTGACCGTGCCGGCGCGCAGCTGGTCGGCGATCTCGTTGGCCTCCGCGCTGCTGCCGGCGAAGACGCACGCGTTGAGTCCGTACTGCGTCGCATTGGCGAGTTTGACGGCTTCGTCCGTGGAGTCGACCGGATAGATCGAGACGACCGGACCGAAGGTTTCGTCAGCGAAGCAGGTCATCTCGTCGGAGACGCCGGTGAGCACCGTCGGCTCGAAGAAGAACGGGCCGAGGTCGGCGCGACGTCGCCCGCCGGCGACCACCGTGGCGCCCTTCTCAACCGCATCGCGCACGTGGGCCTCGGCGGTGTCGACCTGCGCCGCCGACGCGAGTGATCCCATGTCGGCGGAGAAGTCATAGGTGGCGTCGAGCTTCATCGCCGACACATACGCCGCGAACTTGGTGGTGAATTCGTCGGCGATCTCTTTGTCGACGTACAGGCGTTCGATGGAGATGCACAGCTGACCCGAGTTCGAGTAGCAGGCGCGCGCCGCCCCTTCGACGGCCTTGTCGATGTCAGCGCCGGCGGTCACGATCATCGGGTTCTTGCCGCCGAGCTCGGCAGAGAAGCCGATCAGTCGGCGCCCGGCCTGCTCGGCCAGCGAGGCGCCCGTCGCCGACGATCCGGTGAACATGACGTAGTCGGTGGTGGCCACGATCGCCTGCCCCACCACGCTGCCCGGCCCGGGTACCACGGCGAACAGCTCACGCGGCAAACCTGCCTGGTACAGCAGGTCGGCGACGGCCAACGCACAGTACGGCGTCTGGCTGTCCGGTTTGATGACCACACCGTTGCCCGCGATCAACGCGGCGACCGCATCGGAGACCGCCAGGGTGAGCGGGTAGTTCCACGGGCTGATGACGCCGACGATGCCCTTGGGCTGATAGCGCACCCGCACACTGGTTGCACCTGGCAGCATCCCCTTGACCTTGCGCTCGGCCAGCGTCTTGGGTCCGGTGGTGGCGTAATGCCGCGCGGTCAGCGCGACGTCCATCACCTCTTCCTGCGCGTAGATGCGCGCCTTGCCGGTTTCGGCCTGCGCGATGTCCATCAGCTCGGCGGCGTTGCGGTACACCAGATCGGAGAAGCGGTTGAGTACCTCGGCACGCTGCTGCGGCGTCTGGGTGGCCCACCCCTGCTGCGCACTGCGCGCACGGGCGACCGCGGTCTCCAGGTCGTCGGCGGTACCGACGGGGATGGTCGCCATCTCGGCGCCGCTGAACGCCTCCAGCACCGGTCGGGTAGGGCGGGCGCCGGCGTCGTCGATCGCGACGAGCTCGGCCAATCGCCGGAAGTAGTCGGGGGTGGGCTTCGGCATGGCGGGTCCCTCAGCTTTCGGTGGTGTCGGACTCGGCGGTCTCGGCAGGCTCGGCGCTCTCGACGATGACGATCCCGTCGTCGTCGGAGTAGACGATGTCGCCGGGGTGGAAGGTCTCACCACCGATGGACAGCGCGATGTCGCGCTCACCAACTCCGGTTTTGGTGGACTTGCGCGGGTTGGTGCCCAGCGCTTTGACCCCGATCTCCATCTCGCCGATCGCCTTGGCGTCGCGGATCGCTCCATTGACGATGATCCCGACCCAACCGTTGGAGCGGCCGAGTTCGGCGATGATGTCGCCGACGAGCGCGGTGTGCACGGATTCGGCGCCGTCGATGACGAGCACACCGCCCGGGTTCGACTCACCCAGGATCGACTTGAGCAGCGCGTTGTCCTGGAAGCACTTGACCGTGGTCACTCGGCCGACGAACTCACGGTTGCCGCCGTACTGGGTGAACTGGGTGTCGCAGCTGCGCACGAGGTCGCCGATCTCGTCCACGAGGTCGGCGGTCGGCGTGAAGGTCAGTTCGGTCATGGCCACCAGTTTAGGCAGCCATGCAATTAGGTGTGACGGACAGCCACAGTTACCGCAACCCGGCCGCGGTGCGCGCGCTCGCGCGGTAGCGTCGGCGCACGTGCGCACTGGCGGCGATTCCGCTGCTACCCACCCGCCATCCGACCGATGATCGCGGCGACCTCGTCGGGACGTTGGGAGACGACGAAATGCCGGGCCGGGCTGATGACGTCGACGTGCGCCTCGACGCCCGCGGCGGTGATCAGCGTCTGGGCATAGCGCCGTTGTTTCCACTCCCAGAAGTGCCGCCACCCGGGCATCCGAGGCGACGCGACCACCACGTCGATCGGTACGTCCGGCAACTGATGAGTGCGGCGCAAGTCGCGGAGATCACGATCCATCGTGGCGAAGACTGCATTCTCCGCCAGCAACGCCGTCATGAACCGCGGCTGCCCGAAAACCCGGCCGGCCCACCGCCGCTGGTCGTCGGTGAATCCCTCCGGCGGAGGTGGCACGACCAGGGTCCAGACACCTGCGCTGGGCCACCGATGGACACCCATCGCCGCGGTCACCGATTGCGCCACCCGTACGGCTCGGTGGGCAGCCCGCACGCCCCACCTCGCCGGCACCACCCGCCACGGCGCCAGGACGAACGACCCGTCCACCATCACGAGTCCGGCCGAACGCTCCGGATACACCCGCCCGAACGCTTCGACGTACAGCGATGCCAGCGAGTGACCGACGATCAGGACCGGCCCGCCGACGCCTACCGCGTCGAGCACCATCCGCATCCGGTCGACCTCGTCGAGCAGACCCGGCATCTCGTCCGGCGGCCGCGGACTCGACAGGCCGTAGCCCGGGCGGTCGTATCGGATCACTCGAAAGCCCTGTCGGAGCAACCGCACCGTCAACGCATCGAGGTCGAACCAATTGCTGCCCAATGCGGCCATCAGCAGAACCGACAGGCCCTCGCCCTCGTCGATCACATGAAGTCGATGGCCTCCGACGGGGATGACGATCCCCGCGCGGTCGCCACCATCCGGGCCGTCGGGCATCGGGGTCAGTAGCCCTGCGGCTTGGCCAACGGGAACGCCAACGATTCCCGAATCGACTGGCCGGTGATGAGCATGACCACACGATCCACGCCGACACCGAGGCCACCGGTCGGCGGCATCGCGTACTCGAGGGCCTGCAGAAAGTCCTCGTCGAGTTCCATCGCCTCCGGATCGCCACCCGCGGCGAGCACCGACTGCGCGGTCAACCGGCTGCGTTGCTCCACGGGATCGGTGAGCTCGGTGTAGGCGGTACCCAATTCGACACCCCACGCCACCAGGTCCCAGCGTTCGGCGACACCCGGGATCGTCCGGTGGGCTCGCGTCAGCGGCGACGTCGATGTCGGGAAGTCGGTGTAGAAGGTCGGGAAGGTGGTCCGATCTTCGCCGAGATGCTCGTAGAGCTCCAGCACCACCTGGCCGGCGTCCCAGTCGGGCCGATAGGCGATGTCGAGGCGATCGCAGATCGCCCGCAGCGTCTCCACCGTTGTCTCGGGTGTCACCTCCTCACCCGCACCGTCGGAGACCACCTCGTGCACGGTGCGCACCGGCCACTGCCCGGAGATGTCGACGCGTTCTTCGTTACCGTCGTCGTCGCGGCGCACGATCACCGGTTCACCGTAGGCGGCGGTCGCGGCGTGCTGGATCATCTCGCGGGTGAGGTCGAGCATCTTGCGGTAATCGCTGTGTGCCTCATAGGCTTCCAGGCTGGTGAACTCCGGATTGTGACTGAAGTCGACACCCTCGTTGCGGAAGTTGCGGCCGATCTCGAACACCTTCTCCACCCCACCCACACAGAGCCGCTTCAGGTACAGCTCCGGTGCGATCCGCAGGTACAGGTCGAGGTCATAGGCATTGATGTGCGTCTGGAACGGTGTCGCGTTGGCCCCGCCGTGGATCTGCTGCAGGATCGGTGTCTCCACCTCGAGATAGCCACGCGCCGCGAGGAAGTCGCGCATCGACTTCACCACCACGCTGCGGGTGTTCAACAACTCGCGGCTGCGCGAATTGATGGCGAGATCCACGTAGCGTTGCCGCACGCGCGCCTCTGGATCGGTGAGGCCACTCCACTTGTCGGGCAACGGCCGCAGGCACTTGCCGTTGAACCGCCACGCGTCGATGAGGATCGACAGTTCACCGGACCGGCTCCGGCCCACCACACCGCGGGCCTCGATCAGATCACCGAGGTCGACGTCGGAGCCGAAGTCCGGCGTGCCCGGAATCACCGCGTTCGCCTCGACCAGCACCTGCACCTGCCCGGACCAGTCGTGCACGTCGGCGAAGGCCACCTTGCCGAAGTCACGCAGTCGGGTGACACGTCCGGCGATGGTCACCGTGGTGCCTTCCGGTGCCGCGACGGCCTGCGCGATGGTGTGCGTCGGTGCATCGGCGGGTGGGTACGGATCAAACCCCTGCTCGGTCAACCGATCCAACTTGGCCAGGCGCACCCGCACCTGTTCGGGCCGATGTACCTCGATCGCACCCACGACGGACTCGTCGGCCAGTTCGGCGATCAGCTCGTCGAGGTCGACACCGGCGGGAATGGCCGAGCGGCCCTCGGTGTAGTGCCGCGCACGACCGAATCGCGGCAGCCGGACGAAACCCTCGGTGACGATCGCGGCGAGCGCGACCCGCGGCATCATTCGGTTGTCCTCGTAGCACAGAAAGCGTGGCCGCCATTCCGGCCGGTACTTCGCATTGGACTTGTACAGCGACTCCATCTGGAAGAACTTCGAGCCGAACATCAGCACCGAGTAGGTCGCGCGCATCACCGGGCCGGCCCCGATGTCGGCGCCGTGTTCG
Source organism: Gordonia sp. Z-3 (assembly GCF_036233855.1). NCBI lineage: Bacteria > Bacillati > Actinomycetota > Actinomycetes > Mycobacteriales > Gordoniaceae > Gordonia > Gordonia sp. Z-3. The sequence goes on along the minus strand of NZ_JAZARS010000028.1, from coordinate 16,068 downwards.
AAGAACGCGCGGAAGGCCGCGAAGTTGAGGGAGATCTCGGTGACGCCGTACTGCTCGGACTCGCGGGCGAGTTCGGTCACCATCGTCTCGACGAGACCGTTGACCGCACCACGGTCGCGGCGCATCACATCCAGCGAGACGCCGGTGCGGCCCCACGGCACGAAGGACAACATGCCGACCACCTTCTCGTGGTCGGTGCCGGCGTTCTCCACGGCTTCGACGAGCAGACAGTCCCCGTCGAGCGGATCGCCGAGTCGGCCCAACGCCATCGCGAATCCGCGTTCCTCGTCGGTGTCGCGCCAGGCGTCGGCCCGCGCGATCATCTGCGCCATCTCCGACGGCTTCCCGTCGTTCGAGTCTGTGGAGATCTCGGCGTGCCGGCGGATGCGAATGGTGATTCCGGCCCGTTTGGTACGTGTGACCGCTTGGCGGACCGCTTTCATCGCCGGCCCGTTGATGCTGAAGCCACGGGTCGGGATGATCGCCTCGTCACCGATGTTCAGCGACCCGAATCCGGCGGCGTCGTAGGCGGCGGCCCCCCGACTGCTGGTTCCCATAGCGGCCGGATGCCACCCGTAGCGCTCACACAGCGCGAGGAACTCGGCGATGGCCTCGCCCCATGAATCGGGGTCACCGATGGGGTCTCCACCGGCCAAACCCACACCCACCTCCACCCGGTAGGTGACCGCCGCGCGGCCGTTCGGCGCGAACACCACCGCCTTGTCGCGGCGGGTGGAGAAGTAGGCGAGCGAGTCATCGTCATTGAAGGCGGCGATCTGGGCACGGATCAGTCGCTCGTCGTCGGCGGTGATCAGTGATTTCAGCCTGACCGAGCGGAACAAAACCATCGCCGCGGCGATCAGCGCGAGCGCACCGAACAGGCCCAGCAGTCCGTTCACCGGCGCCAGCGCGTGCCGGCCTTCGAATGCGGGTTCCTGATCAACCGACCCGAAGGCGACCACCCGATTGATCGCGTACGGCAGCCGGTCAGCGCGGGTCAGGGTGTGCGGGAAGATCCATACCAGCGCCCAGCCGAGCAGACTGCCGATGACGAGTCCGGCCACCAGCACACCGAGCGCCCGCAGCAACGCGCCCCGACGCACGCGGGTGTAGAACTGCCGATAAGTGAGGATCAGATAGGCCAGTGCGGCCAGATCCACGATGATGCCGATCCAGAGGTTGATCCGGTCGGTACCGGTCACCGACAGATCGTCGGCGAGAGCGGGCACCAGATAGATCGCGTTGCCCACCGCGTACAGCGTCAGATACACCACGCAGATCCACCAGGCGATCCGCTTGCGCATGGACAGGGCGAACGCCATCAGCCCCAGCACGAATGCCCACGCGAAACTGGTGTCCGGCAGGGTGATGACGAAGGTGTCGAGATAGTCGCGCGGCACGTGGATGAGCCGGCGGAACCACGGGAACAGGCTCGACAGCAAGGAGACGGCGGCCATGATGCCCAGCACCGTCCCGGCGATGCGTGGCGCAGCTTGGCCGAAGCCCCGCGGTGAACGGATGCGCTCGAGCAGATCTCGCGACCGCCGCTCGGCGGCCGATGGCTCGTGTACGGGTTCGGCGACGACCTCGTCCGGCGCCGGAGTCCGCGGGATGTCCAACGTCATGGCTAAACGTTACGGGGCGGGCTCGCCCATCTGGCCGAGGTTGGGCAATATGTGGACCGTGGACGGATCCGATATCGACGAGGTGCCCATCCGCGACGAGTCGATCCGGTTGGGCCAGTTTCTGAAGTTGGCCAACCTCATCGACTCGGGCGCCGAGGCGAAAGAAGTGATCGCCGACGGCGACGTGTCGGTCAACGGCGAGGTGGAGACGCGGCGTGGGCGCCAGCTCACGCGCGGTGACGTGGTGGAACTCGGTGGCCAGATCTGCCGGGTGACCCGCGGCTGACAGAGGTGTCCGTCAGGCCTGCAGACGGCGCAGTTCGGCCGGGGTGATCAGGCGTTCCGCCTCGGCGGGAAACGAACGAGCGGATCGCGCACGGCCGAATCGACCGGTGATCGAACTCAGCCTGGCTTGGCGGCGTGGACCGGAGGATGTATTGGACAACCTCATGACCAATCACTTCCCTGCTTTACTACCGTGGACTCGCTCTTCATGGTGTCGAACTCGGCTTACTTTAGTCGGTCGACGGGCTCGGCCCAAGCGATATAGCGCGTTCAACAGACGTTGTCTTCGCCACACTCAGACCCTGCCGCCGGGCCGTCAAAGTAAAGCCGTTGCTGTCTGTACGTCGATCATCGCATCGGAATCGTTACGAATTCGGTAGCGACAGGCGAAAATTTGTGAGCAGAAACACAGCTGGGTACGACCGACGGACGAACCAGACCATCTCACACCCGGATCACGCCAGTCGGGCGAGATGGTTGTGTGCCCACTGGACTGCCGTCACACCCGGCCGAACCTTAAATGTGGCGTAGTTGCTGTGCGCACCCGACTGCAGGAAGCGATTGAACGAGGTGATCTGCTCGCGGGCCCGCGCATTGCTGAGTTCCTCGACGATCTTGCCGGGCCCGCCCAGGGTGAGGAGTTCGGTGATGATCGCCCCGGCTTCTGCCTGGTACTGGCCGATCTGGCTCGGCGTGGGGTCGCTGGTCTCCGCGAGGTAGCCGACGATGCGGGTGAGGAAGTAATCCTGCGGCACGTTGCAGTAGAGGTCGCCGGGCTCGCAGATGGTGAATGCACGCGGCGACACCCACCCCATGCCGTCCAGCCGCGGTCCCCCGCTGCCCTCCCCGCGCAGGGGCGGGCCGACGAGGTTGTCGCGTGCAGATCTGCGCGGATCGGAGATCAGCACCACACCCGCGACTGCGCTGGGGCGGATCGCCGCGCGCCCGGTGCCGACCTCGGAGGCGAAGTCGCCGGCAGCGTCGGCGCCCTGGCTGTAGCCGACAACCGCAATGCGGGTGCGCGGGCAGCGGTTGAGCATGGTCCGCGCCAAGCCGGTGGTGTTGGCGACGGCCTGTGCCTTCGACTTGCCGTACACCGCCTTCTCCCAGGGGAATGCCGTGGCGTCGTAGCCGACGAACTGCACGGCGGTCTCGGCACCGAGGCCCGCGGTGACATCCCCCAGAATCCCGGGGTTCGTGCCGTCGGCCCAGGTACCCGGTATCGCCAGCACGTAGAGCTTCGGGCAGCCTTGCGGTGCGCCGGCCGCCGGAGCCGTGATGGCCACCGTGGCGCCGATCGCCGACACGACTGTGGTCAACCAGATCATCAACGCGCGCAACCGCATCGTCGTCCCTCCCTCACCCGCCCGGTGCCGCCGGAACCGGGGCCCTGCAACCCGAATCTCGCGGGCCCGAGTCTACTGACCCATCCGCGGTCTCGGGTCGCGCCGAATACTCCTACGACAACCCCCACCGACGCCGCGCGTCGATCGCGCAACAAGGAGTGACCATGGTCGATGTCTCCCGCACCTTCACCGTGCCGCGTCCCCGCGACGAGGTCGTCGCCTACCTGCGCGACTTCGCCAACGCCGTCGAATGGGACCCGGGCACCCAGACGTGTGAGCAGATCGGCACGGACCCGGTCAGCGAGGGCACCCGCTGGCACAACGAGAGCAAGTTGTTCGGTATGTCGACGACGCTGACCTACGAATTGACCGCGGATGCACCCGATCACCTCGTGTTCACCGGCCGCAACAAGACCGCGACATCGGTCGACGACCTGAGCTTCCGCGCCGAAAACGCCACCTCGACGGTCATCACCTATCGGGCGCATGTGGAGTTCAACGGCCTGGCCCGCCTCGCCGACCCGATCGCGCAACTCGCCTTCCAGCGACTCGCCGACACCGTGCCGACTCAGATGACCAGAGTGCTGGCCTCGCGCTGATCCCGCGTCGCGACCGGAAGTTCTCAGACGGGCAGCGGTGCGTTCAGCACCGCCTTGGCCAGTAGTTGTGCATGGCCAGGCAGGGCCGGTCCACGTAGGTTGTCCACGCGCACCACACCGTTGATCACTGCCAACGCCAATTCCACCAGGGCGTGGGCTTCGTCGGACCGCAGTTCGGGCCGGCACGCCTGCACCAGCCGGCGCCACTCGCCGACGTAGTCCTGGTAGGCCCGCGCCAATGCCAGCAGGGCCTCGTCGTCGAGGGCTACGGAGTGCGACAGGCTGACCGCGATGAGATCCCAGTGTGCCTGCGCGAAACGCGCGTAACAGGCCAGCAGGTCGTCGAGCGCCTGGGCGGCGTCCACGCTGCGCGACAACACCTGTCCCAGCTCCAGCCACATCGCCGCGACGGCGCGGTCGAGGCCGCATGCCAGGAGTTCACGCTTGCTGCTGAAGTGATTGTAGACACTCGGGCCGGCGATGCCGACGACGTCGCCGATGTCATCGAGGCTGACGTTGCTGTACCCGTTCACCGCGAACATGGTGATGGCCGCGTTCAACACGGCCTCGCGGCGTGCGACGGGCAGCAGTCCGGCGCCCGGATCCATCGGCACCGGCAGGTCGGTGACCCGAGGCGCCATGTCGGGTGACGAGTCAGGCCGACGCGCGCATTCCACCGCGGCGCGCACTGCCGCAGACAACACGCGGTCCCGGTCGCCGGGCGGCACCGGTAGCGGCCGATGTCCCGGCCAATTCACCATGGCCAGGATCGACCATGCGGCGGCGTCGGCAGGGACCGCATCCGGCGGCGCGTCCTTCGCGATGGCGGCGGCAATCGTCTCGGACACCTCGACGATGCGCACCCGCAGCTCGCTTCGTGCCACGGGGCCGACGTGGCCCTTGTCGCGGCTCCAGAGCGCGTCGAGGGTTTGGGATTGAGCCGCGATACCGACCACGTTGCGCGCGACCTCGAACGGGTCATCGACGCCACGTACCGCCTCCTCGTAACGACACAAGGCCTGGTCGAACGCGGCGAGCAGGAGTTCCTGTTTGTTGCGATAGTGCCGGTACAGCGCGCTGGGCCCGATACCGACTCCCGCAGCGATGTCGCTCATCGCGACCGCGGCGTACCCCGAGGCGCGGAAGAGTTCTGCCGCCTTGATGAGGATTCGTTGCTTGCGGTCCTTGGGCCTGGTGCGTCGATCCACCACCGCATCCGCGGGCAGAGTGGTCATGGCAATCCTGTCGGTCGTGCAGGTGCCCCCAGCGGTGGGGACATCTAACCACCTTGCCATCAGTTCACCACATCAGGAGCGGCCCAGGGCGCGGTGTCGTCAAATTGTCGACTGCGGCGTCGGATGGCGCTTCAGTGTAAAGCCGCACAATCGAGAAGTGGGGGGGGGGGGGGGGGGGGGGGGGGGGGGGGGGGGCCGGGGGGGGGGGGGGGGGGGGGGGGGGGGGGGGGAGGGGGGGGGGGGGGGGGGGGAGGGGGGGGGGGGGGGGGGGGGCGCGGGGGGGGGGGGGGGGGGGGGGGGTGGGGGGGGGGGGGGGTGGGGGGGGGTGGGTTGTTGTGTGCGCTGCGCCGCCCCCCCCCCCCCCCCCCCCCCCCTCCCCCCCCCCCCCCCCCCCCCCCCCCGCCCCCCCCCCCCCCCCCCCCCCCCCCCACTTCTCATGCGTCTGAGCTCAGCGCTGCGCCACCTGGGTGGGCACGATCGGCGCCGGCAGGTCCGAGCGGCCGGCGAGGTAGGCGTCGGCTGCCGCGGCCGCCGAGCGCCCCTCGGCGATCGCCCACACGATCAGCGACTGGCCACGCCCGGCGTCACCGGCCACGAAGACTCCGTCCTGCCCGATGGCCGCGAAATCGTCGTCGCGCTTGATGTTGCCGCGCTGGTCGTATTCGACGCCCATCTTGTCGAGCAGGTCGCCGCGTTCGGGCCCGACAAAGCCCATCGCGAACAGCACCAGGTCGCATTCCAGCTCGAACTCGCTGCCCTCGACCTTCTCGAAGCGACCGTCGCGCATGACGACCTCGTGGGCCTTGAGGGCGGTGACCTTGCCGTCGCTGCCGATGAACTCCTCGGTGTTGACCGAGTAGACGCGCTCGCCGCCCTCCTCGTGCGCCGACGACACGCGGTACATCAGCGGGTAGGTCGGCCACGGCGTGGACTCGGCACGCTCGATCGGCGGCTTGGGCATGATCTCGAACTGGTGCACGATCTCGGCGCCTTGGCGCAGCGAGGTACCCAGGCAGTCGGCGCCGGTGTCGCCGCCGCCGATGATGACGACCTTCTTGCCCTCGGCGGAGATCTGGCCCTCGACGGTGTCGCCGAGCTGCACCCGGTTGGCCTGCGGGAGGAACTCCATCGCCTGATGGATGCCGTCGAGTTCGCGGCCCGGGATCGGCAGATCACGGCCGATGGTGGAGCCGTTGGCCAGGATCACCGCGTCGAAGTCGGCGCGCAACTGCTCGACGGTGACGTCGACGCCCACGTTCACACCGGTTTTGAAGACGGTGCCCTCTGCCTCCATCTGCGCCAGCCGGCGATCGATGTGGCGCTTTTCCATCTTGAACTCGGGGATGCCGTAGCGCAGCAGCCCGCCGATGCGATCGGCCCGCTCGAACAGTGTGACGTCGTGTCCGGCGCGGGTCATCTGCTGGGCGGCGGCGAGTCCGGCCGGGCCGGAGCCGATGACGGCAACCGACTTGCCGGTCTTCTCCGTCGGCAGCACCGGGGCGACCCAACCGTTCTCGAAGGCGTTGTCGATGAGCTCGACCTCCACCTGCTTGATGGTCACGGCGGGCTGGTTGATACCCAGCACGCACGACGCCTCACACGGCGCCGGGCACAGCCGCCCGGTGAACTCCGGGAAGTTGTTGGTCGCGTGCAGCCGCTCGATTCCGTCGCGCCACCGGTCGTTGTAGACCAGGTCGTTCCACTCGGGAATCAGGTTCCCCAGCGGGCAGCCGTTGTGGCAGAAGGGTATACCGCAGTCCATGCAGCGGCTTGCCTGCGTCTGCAGTTCCTTCTTGTCGAAGTCGGTGTATACCTCTTTCCAGTCCAGCAGTCGCAGCTCGACCGGCCGCCGGTCGGGCAACTCCCGCTCGGTGTGCTTGAGAAATCCTCTGGGGTCAGCCACGTGCGGCCTCCATGATCGCTTCGTTCACGTCTCGTCCGGATCGCTCGGCGTTCTCGATCGCGAGCAACACCTTCTTGTAATCGCGCGGCATCACCTTGGAGAACTTGTCCTTGTTGTTCTCCCAATCGGCGAGTACCGCGGCTGCGACGGGTGAATCGGTCTCGGCGCGGTGCTCTTCGACGATGCCGTACAGGAACGCGATGTCCTCGTCGTCGAGCTCCTCGAGGTCGACGAGTTCGGTGTTCAGGTTGTCGCCGAGCTTGCCGTACGGGTCGTATACGTAGGCGATGCCGCCCGACATGCCGGCGGCGAAGTTGCGGCCGGTGTCACCGAGGACCACCACGCGCCCGCCGGTCATGTACTCGCAGCCGTGGTCGCCGACACCCTCGACGATCGCGGTCGCACCGGAGTTACGAACGCAGAAGCGTTCGCCGACTACACCGCGCAAGAAGATCTTGCCGCCGGTGGCGCCGAATCCGATGACGTTGCCGGCGATGATGTTGTTCTCGGCGACAAATCCTTCCGGTGCATTGCGGGCCGGACGGACCACCAGTCGCCCACCGGACAGGCCCTTGCCGACGAAGTCGTTGGCGTCACCCTCGAGTCGCAGCGTGATGCCCTTGGGCACGAACGCACCGAAGCTGTTGCCGGCCGATCCGGTGAAGTCGATCATGATTGTGCCGTCCGGAAGACCATGCGCGCCATAGGCCTTGGTGACCTCGTGGCCGAGCATGGTGCCGACGGTCCGGTTGACGTTGGTGATCTTGGAGCTGAACGAGACCCGGGTGCCGCTGTCGATGGCTTCCCGGCTCTGTGCGATCAGTTGCTGGTCGAGTGCCTTGTCCAGCGAATGATCCTGCACACCCGAGCAGTAGAGGTCCTGGTTCATGAACGGGGACTCGGGCATCGCGAGCACCGACGACAGATCGAGCTTGCCGGCCTTCGCCGAGCCCCAGTGCGACAGCGCCTTGGTGGTGTCGAGCGCCTCGACGTGTCCGACCGCTTCCTGCAGGGTGCGGAAGCCCAGACGTGCCAGCAGTTCCCGCACCTCCTCGGCGATGAACATGAAGAAGTTCTCCACGAACTCCGGTTTGCCGGTGAACCGTTCACGCAGCAACGGATTCTGCGTCGCCACACCCACCGGGCAGGTGTCGAGGTGGCACACGCGCATCATGATGCAGCCCGACACCACCAGCGGTGCGGTGGCGAAGCCGTACTCCTCGGCACCGAGCAGTGCGGCCACCACCACGTCGCGGCCGGTCTTGAGCTGACCGTCCACCTGGACGACGATGCGGTCACGAAGTCCGTTGAGCAGCAACGTCTGCTGGGTCTCGGCCAGACCGATCTCCCAGGGGGCGCCGGCATGCTTCATCGACGTCAGCGGGGTCGCGCCGGTGCCGCCGTCGTGGCCCGAGATGAGCACCACGTCGGCGTGCGCCTTGGACACGCCCGCGGCGACGGTGCCCACACCCACCTCGGAGACCAGTTTCACGTGAATCCGGGCCTGCGGGTTGGCGTTCTTCAAGTCGTGGATCAGCTGTGCGAGATCCTCGATCGAGTAGATGTCGTGATGCGGCGGCGGCGAGATGAGGCCGACGCCCGGCGTGGAGCCGCGCACCTCGGCGACCCACGGGTACACCTTGTGCGGCGGGAGCTGTCCGCCCTCGCCGGGCTTGGCGCCCTGGGCCATCTTGATCTGGATGTCGGTGCAGTTGGTCAGATAGTGCGAGGTGACCCCGAATCGGCCCGACGCGACCTGCTTGATCGCGCTGCGTCGCCAGTCGCCGTTCTCATCGTGGTGGAAGCGGCGCGGATCCTCGCCGCCCTCGCCCGAGTTGGACCGCCCCTGCAGGCGGTTCATCGCGATGGCGAGGGTCTCGTGCGCCTCGGCCGAGATGGAGCCGAAGCTCATCGCGCCGGTGGAGAAGCGCTTGACTATCTCGCTGGCCGGTTCGACCTTGTCGATCGGGATCGGGTCGCGGTCACCGAAGTTGAAGTCGAACAGGCCGCGCAGCGAGGCCATCTTCGACGACTGGTCGTCGACGAGCTTGGTGTACTCCTTGAACACCTTGTACTGACCGGTGCGGGTGGAGTGCTGCAACTTGAACACCGTGTCCGGGTTGAACAGGTGATACTCGCCTTCGCGGCGCCACTGGTATTCGCCGCCGACCTCGAGTTCGCGGTGAGCTCGCTCGCTGGGCCGGTCGGTGAAGGCCAGCCGGTGGCGGGTGGCCACATCGTCGGCGATCTCGTCGAGGCCGATGCCGCCGAGCTGGCTGTTGAGTCCGGTGAAGAACTCGTCGACGGTCTCCTGCGAGAGGCCGATGACCTGGAACAGCTGGGCACCGGTGTAGGAGGCCAGGGTGGAGATGCCCATCTTGGACATCACCTTGAGAACACCCTTGCCGCCGGCCTTGATGTAGTTCTTCTTGGCGGTGGCGAAGTCGATGTCGCCGAGTACGCCCCGCTCGACCATGTCCTCGATGGACTCGAAGGCCATGTACGGGTTGACCGCGGCGGCACCGAAGCCGACCAGCGCGGCGATGTGGTGGACCTCGCGGCAGTCACCGGACTCGACCACCAGCCCGACCTGGGTGCGCTTGCGCTCGCGCACCAGGTGATGGTGCACGGCCGAGGTCAGCAGCAGCGACGGGATCGGGGCGAGCTTCTCGTCGGACTCCCGATCCGACAGCACGATGATCGACACGCCGTCTTCGATGGCGGCGCTGACTTTGGTGCGGATCTCGTCGAGGGCACGGCGCAGGCCTGCACCACCCTCGGAGACCTCGTAGAGGCCGTGGATGTGTGCGCTGCGGAAGTCCGGCAGGTCGCCGTTGTCGCCGACGTTGACCAGTTTGGCCAGGGTGTCGTTGTCGAGCACCGGTTCGGGCAGCACGATCTGCCGGCAGGACTCCGGTCCCGGGTGCAACAGGTCGGCCTCACGGCCGATGGTGCCGCCGACGCTGGTGACGACCTCCTCGCGGATGGCGTCCAGCGGCGGGTTGGTGACCTGGGCGAACATCTGCTGGAAGTAGTCGAACAGCATGCGCGGACGGGCCGAGAGCACCGCGATCGGGGTGTCGGTACCCATCGAGCCGATCGCCTCGGCACCGGTCTTGGCCATCGGCGCCACCAGCAGGTTGAGTTCCTCGGTGGTGTAGCCGAAGACCTGCTGGCGCAGGGCGACGCGCTCGTGCGCCATGTGCACGTGCGGGAGTGCCGCGACGTCGTCGATGTGCACGAGGCCCTGGTCGAGCCACTCCTGGTAGGGGTGCTCGGCGGCGAGTTCGTCCTTGATCTCCTCGTCGTCGACGATGCGGCCGGCGGCAGTGTCCACCAGGAACATGCGGCCCGGCTGCAGGCGCATCTTCTGCACCACGTCGGCGTGATCGATGTCGAGGACGCCGACCTCCGACGCCATCACCACGAGGCCGTCCTTGGTGACCCAGATGCGGCTCGGCCGCAGACCGTTGCGGTCGAGCACGGCGCCGACGACAGTGCCGTCGGTGAAGCACACCGACGCCGGTCCGTCCCAGGGCTCCATGAGCGCCGAGTGGTACTCGTAGAACGCACGGTGCGCCGGCTTCATCGACTCGTGCCGCTCCCAGGCCTCCGGGATCATCATCAGCACGGCATGCGGCAGGCTGCGGCCACCGAGGTGCAGCAGTTCGAGCACCTCGTCGAACCGCGCGGTATCCGAGGCACCCGGGGTGCAGGTCGGGAAGATCTTGTCGGCCACATCCGAATCGCCGAATGCACTCGCGTCGATCAGCGCCTCGCGCGCCCGCATCCAGTTCTCGTTGCCGGTGACGGTGTTGATCTCGCCGTTGTGGGCGACGCGCCGGAACGGATGCGCCAGCGGCCAGGACGGGAAGGTGTTGGTGGAGAATCGCGAGTGCACGAGTCCGAGCGCGCTCTCGACACGCGAGTCCTGCAGGTCCAGGTAGAACTCACGCAGCTGCGGCGTGGTCAGCATGCCCTTGTAGACGAAGGTCTGACCCGACAGGCTGGGGAAGTAGACGGTCTCACGGCCCGGGCCGTCCGCGCCGGCACCCTTGGTGCCCAGCTCGGCTTGCACCCGCTTGCGCACGACGAACGCGCGGCGCTCCAGGTCCATACCCTCGGCGCCGGCGATGAACACCTGCCGGAACGTCGGCATCGCGTCGCGCGCGAGCGCACCCAGCGAGTTCTCGTTGGTGGGCACCTCGCGCCAGCCGAGCAGGGTCAGCCCCTCGGCCTCGACGATCTTCTCGACGCCCTCGGTGGCGACGCGGGCGTCCTCGGAGCCCTGCGGCAGGAAGGCGATGCCGGTGGCATACGAGCCCTCTGCGGGCAGTTCGAAGTCGACGGTTTCCCGCAGGAAGCGGTCGGGAACCTGGATCATGATGCCGGCGCCGTCGCCGGTGTTCGGCTCGGCACCCGCCGCACCGCGATGTTCCAGGTTCACCAATGCGGTGATGGCCTTGTCGACGATGTCGCGGCTGCGACGGCCGTGCATGTCGACGACGAATGCGACACCGCAGGAGTCGTGCTCGTTGACCGGGTCATAGAGCCCGATGGGGCCCGGAGCATGCTTCATAAGTTCGCCTCACTGTGTGCGCGACGCTGCGCACGCATTCACCCTCGTGTCCATTGACGGACACTGTGACGTCTGTCCATGTCGACGCCGCCACCGGCCTGGCGATGCCTCCCGAATCGTTGGGCTGACCTGGGAGGTCCGTGGGCCACGTGGCGGTGTCCGTGTCAGCCCCATTGCTGACGGCGCACCCGGGTCGAGTCGTTCTCCCCGGCACCACCCTGCTTACGCGAAAGCATTGTCAGCCATTTTCTCACGGCGGGTACCCAGTATCGAAATCCGGATAGCACAATCGTGATGATTGCGCAGCGTATGAGCCTGAAATGGTCCTCGGAAACTGCTCACAGGGTTAGCGTCGAGTTGTGAGTGTACGGACAACCGATCAGCAATGGCGCCCGAGAGGTGCGGGCTCGCTCCGCTCCCGGGCCGTCAACGGCTATCTGGCCCGCGTGGCCCACCCTCTGATGGTGGCCGGGATGGGGCGCTCCGGCCCATCCCCGCGACTGATCTCGGCGATGCGCCCCGGTGTCAACCGGACCCTGGTGGCGATGTCTCCGGTCCCGGCCGGCACCCGGGCCGAGCGTGTGCACCAGTTCGTCTCCAGCGGCCAGGTGCGCGGCGAGTGGGTCGGCGCCCACGGCGGCCCGGCGCGACCGGACCGACCCGCCGAGACACGGATTCTCTACTACCTGCACGGCAGCGGGTACGTCGTCTGTTCGGCGCGCACTCACCGTGGGTTGGTCGCCCGACTCTCGCGGCAGACCGGGTTGTCGGCGTTCAGCCTGGACTACCGCCTCGGTCCCGAGTATCGGTTCCCGAGTGCCGGCGACGACGCGATCCGCGGGTACCACTGGCTGCTCGCCCAGGGCTACCGGCCAGAGCAGATCGTCGTGGGCGGCGACTCGGCGGGAGGTCATTTGGCGCTCGACCTGCTCGCCGACAACCATCGGCGGGGTGTCGGCCAACCTCGCGGGCTGGTGTTGTTCTCCCCTCTCTACGACCCCACCTTCGACCTGGCGGTTGCCAACCAATTGCGGGGCACCCGCGATCCCGTCATCGATGCCGTTTCGGCCCAACGTATCCTGCGGCTGTACACAGGTTCGGCCACGCCGGATCATCCACGGATGCGCATCAGTCTCGATGAGGCGATGACGTTGCCGCCCACGCTGATCCAGGTCGGTGGGCTCGAGATGATGGGCGACGATGCGCGCGCCATCGCACGGGTCATGCGAGCGGCGGGCGCCGATGTGCGACTGCAGGAATGGCCCGGGCAAGGGCACGTGTTCCAGATGTTCCCTCGCCTGGCTCCCGAATCCCGCATGGCATTGCGCGAGGCGGGCGATTTTCTGCGTGACGCGTTCGGTTCGTCGGTACCGTTCAGCACTCCACCACGCTGAGCGGCACGTGAATCGCCAGCCCGCCGGTCGCCGTCTCCTTGTACTTGGCGTTCATGTCATGACCCGTCGAACGCATCGTGGCGATCACCTGATCGAGGCTTACATGATGACTTCCGTTCCCCCGCAGTGCCATCCGTGCGGCATTGATGGCTTTGCCGGCTGATATCGCGTTCCGTTCGATGCACGGGATCTGCACCAGTCCGCCGATCGGATCGCAGGTCAAACCGAGACTGTGTTCCATCGCGATCTCGGCGGCATTCTCCACCTGTGCCGGTGTGCCACCGAGGATCTCGGCCAGTCCGCCGGCAGCCATCGCAGCCGCCGAACCCACTTCGCCCTGACACCCGACGTCGGCATCGGAAATGGAGGCACCGGACTTGATCAGTCAGCCGATCACCCCCGCGGTCAGCAGGAAACGCACCGTCACGTCGTCGGGATCGGCACGACCCGCCGGCGTGTAGCGCCGGGCGTAATGCATGACCGCCGGCACGATCCCGGCGGCGCCGTTGGTGGGTGCGGTCACCACCCGCCCGCCCGCAGCGTTCTCCTCGTTGACCGCCAGTGCCACCAGGTTGACCCAGTCCTCGGCATAGGTCATCGATCGCAGCGGATCCTCGAGCATCAACTCGTCGCGCCACTGTTTCGCGCGCCGACGGACCCGGAGACCACCAGGTAGTTCGCCGTCGGTGGTGACCCCGCGCCGCACGCACTGGTCCATCACCGTCCAGATGTGCAGCAGTCCGTCGCGGACGTCGTCGGCCGACCGGGTGACGGTCTCATTGCGCTGGGCGACCTCGGCGATCGACCATCCGCGCTCGGCGCAGACCGTGAGCAGTTCGCCCGCCGAACCGTACGGGTGCGGCACGTCGCCCGCCGCAGTGGCATCGTCCGGTTCGCCGTCGGCGACCACGAATCCGCCGCCGACGGAGTAGTAGCGCTCGTCGGCCAGACACCTCCCGTCGCGCCCCAGCGCTCGGAACTCCACCGCATTGGGATGTCGGGGCAGTACCCGACCGGGATGCAGCCGGATGTCGCGTTCGGTGTAGGCGAAGTCGACGAACCCGCCGAGACGGATTCGGCCGGTGCGACCTATCGCCTCGAGCCGCTCCGACTTGGTGTCGGCGGTGATGGTCTCCGGCCGGTGTGCTTCGAGACCGAGCAGGATCGCGCTCAACGTGCCGTGACCGGCGCCGGTGGCCGCCAGCGAGCCGAACAGCTCCACCTCGAGTCGGTCCACCTCGAGCAGATCCCCGGCTGCGGCGAGGCCGCCGACGAACCGCTGCGCCGCCCGCATCGGGCCGACGGTGTGTGAACTCGACGGTCCGACACCGATCGAGAAGAGATCGAACACGCTGACGGTCATCGTGCCGCCCCCGCTGCCACGTAGCTGGTCACTGCCGCGTAGCTGGTCGCCGCCTCGGATGTCCCCGGCATCTCGACGCGTCCCGGCACCATCTCCACGTAGAGGGGATGTGCCTCGGCCAGGGCTCCGACCCGGTCAGCCAGGCCCGACACGTCGGTGTCGGCGGCGTCGATCAGCACACGCGCGATGATCTCGGCGACGGCCGCGAAGGCCTCCCGGTCGAACCCCCGGGCGGCGAGCGCCGGAGTGCCGATACGAAGCCCCGAGGTGACCATGGGCGGACGTGGGTCGCGCGGTACCGCGTTGCGGTTCACCGTGATCCCCACCTGCGCCAGGAGATCTTCGGCCTGCCGGCCGTCGAGGGGCGAGTCGCGCAGATCGACGAGCACCAGATGGACGTCGGTGCCGCCGGTCACCACGGAGATCCCGGCGGCGGCCGCGTCGGCGCGTCCGAGTCGCTCGGCGATGTGCTGCGCACCGACCAGACACCGCTGCTGGCGCTCGGCGAACTCCGCGGTCGCGGCCATCCGGAATGCGGTGGCCTTGGCGGCGATGACGTGCTCGAGCGGACCGCCCTGCTGGCCGGGGAACACCGCGCTGTCGATCTTCTTCGCCAGTGTCGCATCGTTGGTCAGGATGACCCCGCCACGCGGTCCGCCGAGCGTCTTGTGTGTCGTGGAGGTGACCACGTGTGCATGCGGTATCGGCGACGGATGCAGACCCGCCGCAACCAGACCCGCGACATGGGCCATGTCGACCATGAGGTAGGCACCCACCTCGTCGGCGATCTGCCGGAAGCGCGCGAAATCGAGGTGGCGCGGGTGAGCCGACCAGCCCGCGACGATCACCGCAGGCCGATGCTCTCGCGCGAGTTCAGCCACCTCGGCCATGTCGATCCGATGCGTGTCCTGCGACACCCCATAGGACGCAACGTCGTAGAGCCGGCCGGAGAAGTTGATCCGCATGCCGTGCCGTGAGATGTCCGCCGTCGGCGAGCGACAAGCCCAGGAGTTTGTCACCCGGATTCATCAGGGCGTGCATCACCGCGGCGTTCGCCTGCGCCCCGGAATGGGGTTGCACATTGACGAAGGCCGCGCCGAACAGGGCCTTGAGCCGCTCCCTGGCGAGGTGTTCGATCCGATCGACGTGCTCGCAACCGCCGTAATAGCGGCGTCCGGGGTAGCCCTCCGCGTACTTGTTGGTCAGCACGCTGCCCTGCGCCTGCATGACGGCCAGTGGGGCGTGATTCTCCGAGGCGATCATCTCCAGCCCGGTGCGCTGCCGGCCGAGCTCGGCCGCGATGAGGGCATCGACCTCGGGATCGAAGTCGGCGGGCGGCGCGGACAGCAGAGCCGAGGACAGGTCGGTGGGTCGGGGATTCGAGTGGAAAGCAGACATGTGCGGTGCTCCGATTGTCGCCGGACGGGCGAGTGCCGGTCCGATCCTCCCTGCTCTGTCCGTTCACCTGAGAGTTTGTGCCACCAGCGGTGGCCACCTTCGGTCAATCCGGCATCGTCGTCGGATTCGTCTCCAGAGTTGCCTCGGCGTGCGGTACCTGAGCCTGAGAGATTCCCGGGAGGTGGTTGCTCCTTCGGCGTCGCGGTGATTCGCGATGATCTCCCGCACACGTCTGCGGCTGGAGAAAACAGTGGCATGTACGGCCGTAGTGCCTCACGTCAAACTGCCCGCGAAATCCGACTCATGCCTCAGATAGGAATGCCCGCGAAAGCTGTCAGCCG
>NZ_JAZARS010000027.1:0-38952 GCF_036233855.1 Gordonia sp. Z-3 | reverse complement strand
CACTGTACTTGCGTGGTGCTGCCATGCTCTCCATCCTTCACAGGTTCGAGAGCCTCCGACAGACCCGGGGCGGTTCAACCACCAGCCAGCCGCGTACCAAGGTCAGTGCAGCTAGCGTTTGAATTAGGACGCAACTCATCTATCACGGGCGACGGTGCTGCGTCATGCTTATGCCCCTCCTACCTGTTGACGGAATGGTCGGGATATTCAGCGACCGACGCTTGTCAGATCCCCATGGGTCCGTCCGCGTGACTTTTGCGATGGTCAAGGGGCGAGCCGGAAACGGTCGATGTCACCCGGCCACCAGCTCGCAGTGCCCAGCAGCACCGCTAGCGCCGGGACTACTAAGGTCCGCACCAGGAACGTGTCGAGCAGCAAACCGACACCGATGATGAACCCGATTTGCACCATCACATCGATGGACCCGACCATCAGCCCAAACATGCTGGCCGCGAATATCAACCCAGCCGAGGTGATGACCGACCCGGTGTAAGCGACGGTACGCATTACGCCGACCCGCACGCTCCACCTCGTTTCCTCTCTCAGCCGTGACACCAGCAGCATGTTGTAGTCGGCGCCCACCGCCACCAAGACAATGAACGACACCAGTGGCACGGGCCAGGCGATCCCGGCACCGAGGATGTGTTGAAGTACGAGCACACCAATACCGAGAGCCGCCATGTAGTTCAAGACGACGGTTGCAAGGAGATAGACAGGTGCAACGACGGCCCGCAACAGCAGCATCAGGATCAGACCCACGATGAGAAGGGTGGCTATGCCGAGCAGTTTGAAATCGTACGACAACAGTCGCTGGACGTCGGCATTGATCGCAGGAAAGCCCGCAACAGAAGCACGTCCGCCCTCCAGAGTGGTGTTCGGCATCGCGTTCTCGGCGACGCTGGACAGCTCGTTCGCCAGCGTCATTGCATCGGCAGAGTATGGGTCGTAGGCGGTCTGTACCGCATAGCGCACGGTTTTCCCGTCGGACGAGATGAACTGTCGAGCGACCTGACTGAACTGCTGGTCCTTGAACGCATCCGCGGGGAGATAGAAGCCGGTTGCCGAGTCAGAATCGCCGACCTCCCGTGCGGGAGCCCGAAGCTGTGCGGCGACCTGTGCCAGTCCACTGAGTAGCTGAAGGTTGCTGTCCACCAGAGCACCGACTCCGTTCGACAACTGACGCGCGCCGTCGGCAAGTGCGCCGACGCCGGATTCGAGTTGCGAGAGCCTGTTCCCGAGGTCCTGTCCGCCGATGGCTTGTAGTGCAGAATCCAGCGTTTGAAGAGAACGCTGCAGCTGTGCAATGTTGGTCGAGCCTGGCGCACTCACGCGGCCGAGCTGCGCGGCAAAGTCAGCCACCCTCCCAAGCGACTGATCATCCGCGAGTGCCCGGATGTCGGCCATTTGCGCGCGCAGTGCCGAGCACTGCGCGATCTGCTGGCACCACGGATTGTCTAACGCGGACAACGCCGGCGCGACCGCATCTGCCGCAGACTGGGCCCGACGTGCGAGTTGAGACAGCTCGGGCGCTTGCTTGGAAAACTGTCTAAGCCTTGGGGCAGCGTTCGCCAGTTGGTTCACAAGCGGCCGATACTCGTCGAGCTGCGGGCCAAATGACGACACCTCGTCGAGCAACCCCGACAGCGGAGCGAGGTTGGAGGATATCTGGTCTTCTAACAGTGCCAGGCCTCCGGCGAGCTGCTCTGACCCCGTCTTCAGGACGGCCAGATCACCCTTGCGGGCCTGTCCATCACCGGTCTCCTCGGTGATCTTGGTACCGATCTGATCATTCTGCCAAGATAATTGCGCCTGCTCTAGCTTCTCACCGGTCGGCCGCGTCACGCCAATGACCCTGGTCACGCCGGGAATCTGCGCGACGCGGGAGGCTAGCTGGTCGAGGTCGGCAAGGCCTTGAGCCGTGCGCATGTCGTTCTCGGACTCCACCACCAAGAATTCTGAGATGATGATGTCTTTCGGGAAGTGGCGGTTGAGAAGCGCGTATCCTTCGTTGCTCCCTGTGTCAGGTGGCTGCCCCTCGCGATCGTCGTAGGTGATCTGAATTGTTGCGGCGACCATGGCGAGGCCGATCAACACGACCACACTGATCGCGAGCAGAGGGACCGGCCGCCGGATAACCATGACTCCGACTCTTCTCCAGTAATCCCGCGTCAGGTCACGGCGGGGAAGGCCGGCGCCTTTCTTGGCAGCGAAAGAGAGTACGAGGGGCAGCAATGTCACCGTCGCCAAGAATGCGAAAGCTATGGCGATTGCGCAGGCCGGACCCAAAGTGTTAAACACACTGAGCTTGGCGAAGGCCATAGCCAGGAACGCTAGGGCCACAGTGCCCGCCGACGCTAGAACCACGCGGCCGATAGTTGCATTCGCGTGGGCGATAGCGACATCAGGAGAGTAACCCGCTCGAATACCTTCATGATAGCGGCTGATGAGGAACACCGAATAGTCAACTCCGGCACCAAAGATGATGACGGTCATGAACATTGACGTGAACTGGGATACCGGCATGCCCAGCTCGCCCAGTCCAGATAGAACTCCGCGACCCACAGCCAAGCTCATGCCCACGACAAGCAGCGGCATCAGCGCGGTGAAGACCGAACGATAGACGATCAGGAGGATCACGGCGATCAGCAGCACGGTGGCAACAGTGATCAGGACCAGATCCGACTCGCCCACGGCGAGTTGGTCGCTAAAGGTCGCGGGCGGGCCTGTCACACGGACTGTCGTCCCACTGTCACGAAAGATACTCTCAGCGATCTCACGCACCGCTGCGACCGCCTCCGCGGTATCGGGTCCCCCGAGTGTGCCGGCCACTCCCACGGGCAGATACCAGGCTTGCTTGTCTTTGCTGAGAGCCTGACTTGCGGTGAGGGGATCGCTCAGCAGGTCCCGGACAGCGATGACGTGCCTGTCGTCCGCCCGCAGGGTGTCGACAAGCACGTGATATCGATCGCGGGTGTTGTCGGACAGGCCTGCACTGTTCTCCATCACAACGAATACTGTGGTCTTGGCGCCGCGCTCGTCGAAAGATGCACCCATACGGTCCAAGGTCTGAAAAGACGGGACTCCGGCCGGGATCGGATCCACAGATTGTTCCCGTATCACTGACTCCAGTTGAGGAAAGAGAAGGCCTAAGCCGATGGCGGCGCCGAGCCAGACCAGCGTCACAATTCCCTTGCGGCGGAGGGTAAACCATGCAACCCGCTCAAGGGTCGGACTGTACTCGCCGAGTTTCTCGCCCCCTCTCGACGGGCGGGTTCGAATGGGAGACGAACTCACCATGTGCAATATCCTCTCGACCTGAAGTGGGCGACCCAATCGTGCGGACCCGTTTCGCGAATGTCCGTGCGGCGGTGGATGGTTGTCACTTGTGGTGGTGCTCGACCATGTTCTCGACTTCCTCGAGAGTGGTGGGCAGGTGGTATGGCGGAGTGCTCTTGCCTGAGATGCGGTATCGGCCCCAGAAGTCGGGATCCCCGACGACACACTCCGCTCGGCCCTCGGGGGTCGTAAATACAGCGATCGCGCGGGCGCCTTTCAGGAGCCCGTCGAGCTCATCATTCTTCTGAATCCGGCCATACCAGGTGTACAGGCCGTTCAGCGGCTGGAAATAGCCTTTGATCTTCGCTTCGACATGGATCTCCGCCCCGCGGCACACCAGGGTTCCTTCGCCGGAGTAGTCGAGGTCATGGTCGTCAGACATGCAGTCCTACCTTCTTCGCACTGAGCGTTGACAAATATCGCAGTTCGTGGATACTAGCAGTACCAGATACTATGAGTAATGGGTACTGGGCGCCAGGCCCCGACTCCCAGCCTTGAACGACCGAGGAGAAGACATGACCGTGCAGGATGTCCAGATGAACCCCGACTTTTCGAAGGAGGGCATGGCTCGGGTGAACGGGCGTAAGCCCGTCGACATGGAACGATCTGCGGGTCGATTGCTGCGGTCTTCCGCGGAGAAGTTCTACGACGCGGAGATCGACATCGACTGGGAGTCGCCCTGGGAGGAAGGCAAGTGCTTTCTGCCAGAGCATCGAGTGTCGCTATACGGCACCAGGCTGTGGGACAAGATGACTGAGGAGCAGCGTCGCGAGTTGGGGCGCCATGAGATCGTGAGCATCCTCAGTTTCGGCATCTACGCAGAGAATCTGTTGAGTTCAGCGCTTCTGCGCATGTCGGCGAAGGGGGCTTTAACCGATCAGAAGTCTCTATACGCGTTGACAGAGATCGGCGATGAGTCCCGCCATTCCACTATGTTCGCGCGCCTCATCAACAAGACGGGCGTGCCCCCCTACAAGCTTCCTAAGGGCTTCTTGAGCTTCGCGAAGATCCTGCATTTCGTCCCTCTCGGGCCGTCGGTGTCTGGAGCTACGCTGTTGATCGAGGAAATCCTGGACCGCGCCCAGCGCGAGGCGATGAACGACCCCAGTATGCAGCCTCAGCTTCGCCAGCTCATGAAGATCCACGTCCTTGAGGAAGCCCGTCACATTACCTTTGCGCGACTGGAGATGATCGAAGGCATGCAGCGTCGTCGTAAGGCGACGCGCGCTTGGCACCGAGGGGTGCTTGCCGTCATCGCGAACCTGGCGTACCCGCTGCTCATTAATCCGAAAGTGTACCCCGCAGTGGGAATTAGTCGCTGGCGTGGCGTGTGGGCGCAGCAGACCAGCCCAAACTATCGGACCAACCTGCAATTTATGTCGGAGCCCATGATTCGGTTCTTCCATGAGGCGGGAATGTTGGAAGGCAAGTTCACAATGGCCATGTGGCGTGCGACGCGGAGCCTTCCCGACGATCTTCGCTGATCTCCGTTCACGCGGCCGAGCCGTCGTGATCGACATCAGTTAGACCTGTGCGGAGCATTCTCGATGGCTTCGCGATCACTTCCGCCTCAACAGATCACCTGCCGCCACTGTGCGCAGGTGATGTGTTGTGCGATCCAACCTACGAGGGAGAAAGCATAAACATGGCATCATCGACTACCCGGCGCGCCTCGCGCGCAACCGCCAAGACGGATTCAACCAACGACCCGATTTCGACCAAGATTCTGATTATTGGAAGCGGGTTCTCTGGTCTCGGGATGGCCGCGCAGCTTAGACGTCGCGGGTATAGCGATTTTCTGATTCTGGAGAAGGCAAGCTCCGTCGGTGGGACCTGGCGCGACAATACCTATCCGGGCTGTGCATGTGACGTTCCGTCGCTGATGTACTCGTACTCATTCGAGAGTCGAGGTAGCTGGTCGAAGGTGTGGTCGTCACAGCCAGAAATTGAGCGGTATCTACAGGATGTCGCGGATAAGCGTGGCGTGACACAAAAGATTCATTTCGGTCAGAAGTTGGTTTCTGGATACTGGAGCGAGTCGGAGTCGCGGTGGCACCTGCGTACTGAGTCCGGACGTGAGTACATTGCTCAGTTCGTGGTGTCAGGAGTCGGTGCGCTGCATATCCCCAATTTTCCCGAAATTTCGGGGATTGAGGACTTTAAAGGCGAAGCGTTTCACTCCGCACAGTGGGATCATTCGGTGGATCTGGAGGGCAAGCGTGTCGCCGTGATCGGCACTGGTGCCAGCGCTATCCAGTTTGTACCTTTCGTGCAGAAGGAGGCCATGTCCCTCAAGGTCTTCCAGCGAACCCCTGCCTGGGTCCTACCCCGCAAGAATTTCTCCGTTCCGCCGGCCCTGCGGACTCTTCTGAGTAAACTCCCGATTGCACGTCGTATCGCCAGGTGGTCGGTGTACTGGGGTGCGGAGAGCCTGGCCTTCGGCCTCAACGGTCACTCTAACCTCATGCGGCCAATTGAAAAGGTCGCTCGGTGGAACATTGAACGCTCCATCTCTGATCCGGCATTGCGCAAGAAACTGACCCCGTCGTATCGTATCGGCTGTAAGCGGATTCTGGGGTCAAACGACTATTACCCGGCGCTTGCGGCACCTAACACCACTGTCATCAGCGATCGGATTGAGAAGGTGACCGCTGATTCCATCATTTCTTCAGACGGTGTCGAGCATCTCGTGGACGTTATAATTTATGCGACCGGTTTTCACGTGACTGATGGTTTCGATCAGCTCGCCCTGAAAGGTGCCACTGGCGAGGATCTCCCGTCCCACTGGCATCAGACGGGGATTAACACGCACCTGGGCATCACGACCGAGGGTTTTCCCAACCTGTTTTTCCTCCTCGGACCCAACACGGGCCTCGGCCACAACTCAGTGGTGTTCATGATCGAGCAACAGATCAAATACATCATGAAGGCCATCGACACAGTAGAAAGCCGAGGCGCTGAGAAGGTTGACGTACGCCCGTCCGTGCAAGAACAGTTCAACACCGACATCCAGCGGAAGCTGGCCAAGGGAGTGTGGACCAACGGCGGCTGCACGAGTTGGTATCTCGACTCGCAGGGCGTCAACCGGACCGTGTGGCCGGGCTTCACATGGCAGTACTGGCGCGCCACGAAAGATTTCGAGCCCGCCGAGTACGACATCGCCTGAGCCCGAACGCACGGAGAGACACGATTCGAAGAGATGGTGGGACGACGGTGAGCAGTTCTAATCGGCATGACTATACCGGCAAGGTGGCAGTGATCACCGGTGCCGCGTCAGGGATCGGTCGGTCTCTGGCACTCCAGTTGGCGGAGCGAGGTGCCGCACTGGCACTGTCCGACATTGATGAGATGCACTTGAAGGAGACTGCAGAACTTTGCCGCACCACGCATGGGGCAACGGTAACCGCCGCCGTACTAGACGTTGCGGACCGCGCTGCTTTTCAGGACTATGCCGACGGAGTGCGGTCAGAGTCGGGCCACGTCGACATGGTGTTCAACAACGCCGGCGTGGCCTTGGGCGTCGACGTGGTCGACATGAGCTGGGAAGACTTCGACTGGCTCATGGGCATCAACTTTGGCGGAGTCGTTAACGGGTCGAAGGCGTTTCTGCCTCACCTGATCGCGTCCGGGGACGGACATCTCATTAACACGTCGAGCGTCTTCGGCTTGATCGGAATCCCCAGCCAAAGCGCCTATAATGCCGCGAAATTCGGCGTCAGAGGCTTCACCGAGGCGCTCCGACAGGAGATGAAAATCAGTCGATACCCGGTCACAGTGACATGTGTGCACCCGGGGGGTGTAAAAACCAACATCGTCAACAATGCCCGAGGCGTTTCCGCCATGGGGGCAGACACCGCGACTGTCGCCTCGCTGTTCGACAGGATCGCACGAAGCACCCCGGATAAAGCAGCGGCGACAATCCTCAAAGGTATGGACAAGAAGAGAGCGCGAGTGCTGATCGGTGCGGACGCCCGCGGTTTCGACTTCGTGGCACGGGTGATCGGTCCCCGCTACCAGGACATCGCGGCGCCACTGACACGGGCGGGTTACGCGGTCGCACGTAGACAGGGGATCCTCAAGTGACCGTCGAACCCGATGCACGTCCGGCTGCCGCAGCCCGCTCACGCACCTTGACCGTCTCAGAAGTGACCCAGGAAACGAAAGACTCCGTCACCATTTCGTTCGAGATCCCCGATGCCATGGTCGAGGAGTTCAAGCATGTCCCAGGGCAATTCATCACCGTGAAGATCCCGTCTGATCGGACCGGTCATGTCGCACGATGCTACTCATTGAGCAGCTCGCCTCACGTCGAGGACTTCCGTCTCGAGATCGGGATCAAGCGGACGGAGAACGGTTACGCATCGAACTGGCTGTGCGACAACGCGATCCCGGGAATGGAGTTGACCGTCCTCCCGCCGTCAGGGCACTTCACGGCTAAGAATCTCGACGTCGATTTTCTATTCTTTGCAGGAGGAAGTGGGATCACTCCGGTCTTGTCGCTGATTAAGTCGGCCCTTGTGGTCGGTGGGGGCGAAGTCACACTGTTCTACGCGAATCGCGATGCCGAGTCGATCATGTACGAGGGCCAACTGGCGCAGATCACCTCCGAGTTCCCCGAGCGTTTCACGGTCTTCCACTGGTTGGAGTCGGCTATGGGGATTCCGGCACCTGAAAATGTCGAATCCGCCATACGTGAGCACCGCGGTGCACAGATCTACACCTGTGGTCCGGCGCCGTTCATGGATCTGGTGCAGAAGTCGGCGGAGGCCTGCGGTGTCGAGCACTCGTCGGTACATCGAGAAGTCTTTCAGTCACTGACTGGAGATCCGTTCGACACAGCCACGATGCGTCATCTCAGTGACGACGATGGTGTGGCGACCGCCATAGTCTATCTGAATGGGCAGTCCATCACGACTGAGTGGCCGCGCAACACTCCGTTGCTCGACGTGCTATTGGCCCAAGGCCACAATGCCCCGTACTCCTGCCGAGAAGGGGCCTGCAGCGCGTGCGTATGCAAGCTGGTCGAGGGTGATGTAGAAATGGCACAAAACCACATCCTCGTTGAAGATGACATTGCCGACGGTGAACGGCTTGCGTGTCAGGCACTTCCGCTGACGGATGCAGTTACGGTGAGCTTCGATGACCTCTGAGATAGCGAGCGAATCGCGAGGATCGCGGCACCTCGAGGTCCTATCCTCCGACGGAACCAGGTTGTTCGCCCAGGAATTCGGCTCGGGCCAGGATGCTCCACTTCTGGTCTTTAGTCACGGCTGGGCCTGTCAGGGACGTTTCTGGCGGCCACAGATCGAGCAGTTCGCGGGGACGCATAGGGTAGTGGTCTACGACCAACGCGGACACGGGTGGAGTGACCGGGGCCGGGTACCGTTCTCGGCGAGACTTCTGGCCGATGACTTGGAGGCCGTAGTTCGGGCGGTCGCCACTCCCACCGACAAGGCTGTCGTGGTCGGACACAGCATGGGAGGTATGTCCATCATGAGCTGGGCAGCTGAGTACCCAGCCTCGGTGTCCGAGCTGGCCCGCGGAGTAGTACTGGCAAGCACCGGGCCATCACAGTTGGTGGATCGGTCAACGTTGCTCAAAGTTCCCCGACAGCTACGACCGAGACTTGAACGGGCCTTCGCGGCTAGTCTTGCGGTCGCCGGACCCGAGATGCAGGACACGCGTTTGTCTCGCCGCCTGATTCGTTACGGAACCCTGGGCCCAGGTGCGACTGCTGAGGTAGTGGATGAGTGCGCCGACATCGTGTTGAGATGCCCACCACAGGTGCGCGGGATGTGGGGTTCAGTTTTGGCGACAATCGACGTCACCAGGGGGGTCGACTCGCTGACGGTGCCGGCGACGGTCATCGTAGGTGATGCCGACAGGCTGACCCCAGCGGCCCATTCGGTGGATCTCGCAGCGCGCCTGGGCCGGCAGAGCGTCTTATTTGAATTCACTCTTCTCGACAAGGTCGGTCACATGTCCAACCTAGAGGCCGTCGAAGACTTCAATTCAGCCGTGGCCAGATTAGACCAATCCGCTTGAAGCTCGTTTCGACCCATGTCTCTGCCGACTGCATGCGTGCCCCACGTGCTTATTGGGGCGACGGTCATCCATCCTGATAGTGTGGAGGGTCATGTCTGTAGTCCGTCGAATCTCCGCAGCCCCGGTGAAAGTGCAACGTCGTGTGCGCGATGCACGAAGCACGCGTTGGGACGACCACCGCGCTATCGTGAAGGCTGGACTCGTCGACGCGGCGATACGCGCGATCGAGAAGTTTGGCGACGCTGTGAGCATGGACGACTTCGCGGAAGAGGCAGGGGTGTCGAAGCCGAAGCTCTATCGCCATTTCGGTGACCGAGCTGGGCTCTATTCCGCTGTGGCAGCACGTTTGGGTTCGATGATTTGGGAGTCCGCACAGTCAACTCTGCTCTCCGGACAGCAGGACTCCGTCGACGAGCTCTTCCGGTCAGCGATCTCCGCATACGTGTCATTAGTCGACGAGCATCCGGCGGTCGTCCGCTTCCTCATGACGAACCACATGTTTCAGTATTCTGAGTCCGGTGAGGGAGGGGCCGCGGATCAACTGAGATCGGCAATGGAGATTATTTCCGACGAGTTCGCCCGTGGCCTCCAATCGGTCGGTGCCGACGAGTCCCTCGTCGCCGTCGTAGTGGCCTCCATCTTGGGGGCGGGCCTATCAGCTACCCAATGGTGGATCGATCACGGTCGGCTCAATGGAATGAGCAAGGACCTGTTCTCCGCGCACCTCTATCAGACGTCGTGGGGGATGATTGACGGCGCTGCGGCCACACTGGGCGTTCGCTTCCGCAGAGACAGGCCCTTCGGCGACCCCGCGTTCGCCACTCGCCTCGGACTAGACTGATCCCGCTCGCGAGAGACGGTGCCGCCCCGGTCTCCGGCCTCAGTATTTGATCACAACTGTGTTCATTATCGCCAGGAGCACTTGTCCAAGTGTCGGATGGGCGGGTCGAACGACTCGTCGTCTGCCACCTGATCTAGTGTTCATCTCGTCGCCCCCGGTGATGAAGCCGACGAGCCAGTCAGGCCCCAGGTCTGGCGCGACTAGTAGGACCGAATCAACTCGTAGGAACTGATGCCCACGATCTCGTGGTTCACCCCGTCGGACTCCGGTAGCGAGGCAAATTCCCAACTGCGTTGTCACCCCGACCGCAGCGACGACATAGAACCGCCGCCAGAGGTGAACTATCGAACGCCCCGTACCTGCGTAAATGTCATAATATCTATTATCGGCAATTGAAAAGCGCTTGGGGAGAACCGGATTCGACGTTGGATGACAACTCCTTCAGCTCATCGCTGTACTTCCGTGGTGCTGCCATGCTCTCCATCCTTTACAGATTCGAGAGCCTCCTACAAACCCGGGGCGGTTCATCCTATAGAAGTCGGAACTAAACCTGGAGTACTTTTCATGTTGGTCTGGAGCAGGAAGTGGGCAAAGGATGGCGATCGCCGATAGTGATGATCTGGACCCGAGGTGGGTTCGCTCGCGGGCGCGGCTGTTGGATGCTGCCGCGACCCTGCTCAGCAGCGGTGGGGTCGAAGCGGTCACCGTGGGGGCTGTAACCCGGCTATCTCACGTAGCCCGCACCACGCTGTATCGACATTTTGAGAGCACCACTGACCTGGTGGCAGCGACCTTCGAGCGGCTGTTACCTCAGGTGGACAAACCTGAAACCTCGCAATCGATTCGCGATGACCTGGTCAAATTGATGCAACGGCAGGCCGCCCTCATCGAACAAGCTCCGTTGCAGTTGACCACACTGGCATGGTTGGCAATGCTTCCCAAGCAACATGGCGAAGAACCAAACACACTGGCGCCGTTGCGGATGCGAGTTGTCGACCAGTACCGAGAACCCTTCGATCGAGTGTTGACAAGTAGCGCGGCCGCCGCTGAGCTCGACGATCCGGACTTGACCATGGCGATCACTCAGCTGGTAGGCCCTCTGGTATTCGCCAAGCTTACCGGGATTCGCGCGATGAATGTCGCTGATCTCGAGCGCCTCGTCGATGACTTTCTTGCGGCGCACAGGCGGCGCCTGCCTACTTAGCCTCCCCCCCTTTCATTGCTACGCTACAACTTGTAGCGTAGCGCTACCGATGGTTCCGATGTGGGCCAGATGAGTAGGCGAGGTACCCGCGAATGGTGGTCCATAGTCCCGATGGCAAGCGCAGCGAGTACAGCTCCACGTTGGGACGGGTCGCGCGGTTCACTTTGACGCACAAGTCTCTGGTCATCGGGGTGTGGATAGCTGTCGGGGTGGTGTTGGCGGTGCTGTTTCCTCAGTTGGAGACGGTGGTGCGGCAGCAATCGGTAGATCCGATCCCTGCAGGGGTTCCGTCCTTTCAAGCACTTGATCAAATGGGTGGCGCTTTCGGGGAGAAGGGCGCCAAGACCACTGTCTTCGTGACCATGGAGAACCCGAATGGGTTTACCGAGGTCACGCGAGAGCGATACGACGCGTTGGTCGTACAGCTCCGTGAAAATTTTGACGATGTGCAGTCGGTTCGTGACTTGCTGTCGGATCCGATTACTGCCCGTCAGGCGTTGAGTGAGGATGGCAAGGCCTGGTATTTGCCCGTCGGGGTCTCGGGGACACTGGGCGGTCCGGCGGCGACTCATGCGGTGGAAACCGTCCGCGAGACCGCACGCCGGGTGTTTGAAGATACTGGAACCGCTATCCATGTCACCGGACCGGCAGCCACCTTCAGTGACCAGATCGTGAGTGCCGAAAGAGACCTGGTCGTGATCACTTTGGCCACAGTCGCGCTGATCGCCCTGATCTTGCTGGTGGTGTATCGATCGCTGTTCACAGCACTGGTGCCGTTGCTGGTGATTGGGGTCAGCCTTGGGGTGGGCCGCGGTGTCTTGTCCGCACTAGGCGAACTCGGAATGCCGGTGTCGCAGTTCACCGTCGCGTTCATGACGGTCATTCTGCTCGGGGCAGGGGTGGACTACTCAGTCTTTTTCATCAGCCGCTATCACGAGCGGTTGCGCCAAGGCGCGCCTACCGCGGATGCTCTTGTATACGCTACAGCGACGATCGGACGGGTCATCTTGGCCTCGGCGGCGACGGTGGCACTGGCATTCCTGGCCATGGTGTTCGGCGAACTGAGCGTCTTTTCCACCTTGGGCCCGGCCTGCGCGATCGCGATTCTCATCGGGTTCCTCGCCACTGTCACCTTGCTGCCGCCGGTGCTGCTGCGGGCAGCCCGCTTCGGTTGGGGCAGCCCCCGGCGAGACCTCACACGCAAGTACTGGAATCGCGTGGCGGTGCTTGTCGTCCGCCGCCCAGTCCCCCTTTTTGCCATAGCGATGGTGGGGCTGATTGTGCTGAGCCTGATCGCGATGAGTATCCACATCACCTATGACGACCGCCAGGGCCAACCCGCCACGACCGACAGCAACCAGGGATACGCGATGCTTGACCGCCATTTCCCCGCAGACGTGACGGTTGCTGAGTTTCTTGTCGTGGATGCGCCGATAGACCTACGTACCGCCAGCGGACTTGCTGACCTTGAGCAGATGGCTTCGCGGGTATCCCAAATTCCCGGGGTGACTCGTGTCATCGGCGTCACCCGTCCCACCGGCGACAAACTCGAACAGGCTGAGCTGTCGTGGCAGAACGGTCAGATCGGGGACCAGGTGGCGGGCGCCGTCGCAGACGGCCGGCAACGAAAAGGCGACCTCGAGCAGTTGCGCTCCGGTGCCAACCAGCTCGCCGACGGGCTGGCCCAACTCGACACCCAGCTACGCCTCAACCTGACGCCACTCGCCGATATCCTCACCCAAGCAAGCGCCGCCGGTCAACAAATCCAGCAGTACCAACCACTCCTGCGTCAGCTCGCCGCGTCCGCGCCCGCAATCGACCGCGCTTCACAGAACGCCCCACAACTTGCCGCCCTGACCCGCCAAACATCCGCGGCCCTGGCAACAGTGACCTCAATCCTGCCCATCCTCGACGCAGCACCTTGGTGCGCCCAAATCCCCCAGTGCGCAACCCTGCGCGCACAGATTCGCGACCTCAACGCCACCATAGGGAATGGACTGCTCGACCAGATCACTACCCTGTCAACACAACTCGCACAATTAGACACGCCCCTAACGACGGTCACCGACCAACTCGCCGCGACCGTCAACTCCCTCGACTCCACCCTGAGTAGCATCAACAACCAAGACCTTCCGGACAAACTTACTGAACTCCAGACTGGCGTGAGTCAGCTCGCCGCAGGATCACGACAACTCGCCGGCGGCGTGTCCGCGCTGATCGACAGCAACCTTCAGCAACTAGCCGGGATGGCCGCCCTAGCCACGCAACTGCAAACCTCCGCCCGCGAAACCGCCGGAACAGACTCCGCGACCGGCTTCTACCTGCCACCTCAAGCCAGCGCAGACCGCCGCTTTGTCGATGTCGCTCGCCAGTTCGTCTCGCCCGACGGCCATACCGTTCGCTACGCGATACAAACCAGCTTCGACCCCTATAGCACCGAAGCCATACAACTGACCAACACCATCACCGATGTTGCGAACGCCGCCAGGCCAAACACCGCCCTGGAGGACTCCCACATCGCGATCGCCGGATTCCCTGCCATTAACGCCGACCTGAAACGCTTACTCGCCGAAGACTTTCGACTCCTGGCACTGGCAACTCTCCTCATCGTCGGCCTGATCCTGATCCTTCTCCTCCGAGCGCTCATCGCACCGCTGTATCTCCTAGGAACCGTCGTCCTCAACTACACCGCGGCACTGGGCATCGGTGTCCTGATCTTCCAACACATCCTCAAGACCAATATCGCCTGGCCTGTGCCGCTATTGGCTTTCATAGTCCTCGTCGCCGTCGGCGCCGACTACAACATGCTGCTCATCTCTCGCCTACGCGAGGAATCCCAGAAAAACATACGAATCGGCGTTCTACGAACCGTTACCTACACCGGATCGGTCATTACCTCGGCCGGCCTCATCTTCGCTGCCAGCATGTTCGGCCTCATGGCTGGCTCGATCTCGATCATGACCCAAGTCGGACTGATCATCGGTGTCGGACTTCTGCTAGACACCTTCATCGTGCGCACCATCGTTGTGCCGACCATCGCGACACTACTGGGTAAAACCAGCTGGTGGCCGAACAACGAAACCGAAACGGGGACTGTCGCTGATTCGGTGTAAGTGGTTTTGATCGCCCCCGGCGTGGGACAGGAGGAATCACGACGATGACCGACAAAATCGGGGGCGTGGATGCCCCGGTTCCGTGACCTGGGTGTGGCCCGACGTCCCCTACTGAAAGCGATGTGTGTCGATAGCCGGCACACACTGACCACGAAAGGGCTACCAGTGACCGCCGACGAGACCGAGCTTCCAGATCGGCGAAGTCGCCGCCGCCACCGAGGACCACGCCAACCGGCGACCAGCCACCCAACGAGCTGCTCCGCGCCCGACTACTCGGCAAGCTCTACGGCCTCAACAACCTCGTAGCCACCCACGCCCAGGCACAGACTTGCCTGAGTCACCGAACCGGCGGGATCATCGCCACCCGCCACGACCAAGCCCTCACAACCCGGCTACTCCACGAGCTGCACACCACCAGCGATCCGCTCCGCAAAGCAGCCCTCGCCGAAGCCTGGGAAACCCCAGACAACCCCGACGAACTGCTCACCACCTACCACGCCATCGTCGCCGCCAGCGGGCGGCTCGACGCCGCCGCACAACTCGCATTACTCCCGCGAGACACCCGCGCCATCACCGCCCATGAGATGAGCGCCTAACGGGTGTGCAGACATGCATCGGTGTGGCTCGCGCGGGCGTGCAGAGCGTGATTCGCCTACCGCGGGGATTGAGACGGACCTGCGCCGAGAGGTCGCCGGCCGCGGTGGGTTGCGGTCTGTCTGCCGGCTACGCCGTCACCTCATCGGAGCGGCTACGCCGCACAGTAAGCCCTTCGGGCTGAGTTGGTTTGCGTTGCCCTGCCGCATTCTCTTACCTCCACTCGCGGCCCACAAGGGCCGTGAAAAATTCACCCGCCCTGCGGGTTTCAGGGCTTCGCCCCGGATGACTTTTTCACTTCCTCCCTTGCAGTCCACTCCCTCCGGCAAAGAGATGGCCAGTGCAAACGCAAACCAGCACTCACAACGGGAGGGGTCGCCATGACCAGCGCCACCACCACTGCCTACCAGCTGTGCACCAGCTGCGCGGTTGCCGTCGCCTACACCGTCTTCACCGCCCTCGACACCGACAGCGCCGCCCAGGTGCTGGCGTTCATGGCCGAGACCGGCTACCTCGTGCCCGCCGATGACATCGACCCGCCCCCGGGCAATGGCCGTGCGAAGCCTGCGGAGTCGACCAGCTCGGCGCGGGCCGCACCTTCACCAACAACTAACCCACCCGATCAGTCGAAAGGACACCCGAACATGAATGCCTGGATCGCTACCAAGGACCCCGCCAAGGTCAACGAACTCGCGGACCTGATCGCCGCGCACGAACCGCACCGGATCACCGACGCCGACGACGATCGCGAGTTCGCCGTCTGGATGTACGAAGTCGACCGCGCTATCCGCGAGCGCACCGACAGATTCGGTCACCGTGACCTGCCCGACTGGGGTTGGCGCGACGCCTACACCAACGACCTGTCCCCCACCGACGCCGCCGCCGACGCGATCACCCACTGGGAACAGTTCGGCGACCTCTAAAAGAAGCCTCCGCGTCGCAATCCTGCACGCGGGCAAAAGAAAACCCGGCCAGGAGCAATCTGGCCGGGGTCTCACCCACCACAGTAAGGGAGAAACCCCATGACACACAACACCACCACCGAGACGGCGACCGTGCCGACCGGCGAGCTGCGCCACCTCAACCCGCACGAACTGGTCATCGACACCAACATTCGCACCGAGGCCGAGGCCACGTTGACCGCCGAGTTCGTCGACTCGATCCGTGACGGCGTACGCCAGCCCATCCTGGGCGCCGAGGTCGACGGCGAGGTCCGGGTGCGCGACGGGCAGCGCCGGACGCTGGCCGCGCGTAAGAACGCGCTTGCCAGCGTCCCGGTCTACGTCGTGCCGGTCGCCACCGACGCCGACGACAAAGCCCTCACCATCGACCGGATTGTGGAGCAGTTGGCCAGTTTCGAACGTGAAGGACTCCGCAACCGTGACCGTGTCGCCGCGATCGAACAACTCTCTTTGGCCGGAATGTCGGCGACGAAGATCGCCAAGACGATCCGGACGAAGAAGAAGGACGTGGACGCCACCCTCGCCCTGGCGAAGTCCGACACCACCCTCGATTTGATCGAGCAGGGCGCTGCGCTGACGTTGGAGCAGTCCGCGACCATCGCGGCCTACGACCACGACCCCGAAGCGCAGCAATGGCTCCTCGACGCCGCCGCATCCGGTGTGTTCGAGCATCAGGCCAAGCTGCTGGCCGACAATGCCGACCAGCGGGCCGAGGTACTGGCCCAGGTCGCCGTCTACACCGCCGACGGCACCCCGACCGTCACCCGTGAACCCGACTTCCGGCACACCCGCGCCCGTCTGGAACGCCTCGTCACCGCCGAGGGCAAGCCCGCACAGGTCGACGACGTGCCGGTCGAGCAGCGCCTCGCGTATGTGTGGGCTGATGTGACCGAATGGTGGACCGACGCCGACGGCACCACCGTCGACGAGCACCTTATCGACTGGTCACTCGACGATGACGTGTTCGACGACGACGTCCAGCCCGAGGAGGGGTTGCACGACCCGCGTGCCCTAACCCGCCACGAGAGCAGGACGGTCGAAACGACCTGGTACGTCAACGAGTTCCGTGACCTCGGGATGAGTTTCCGCACCTACGGCGGTGCCGCGTCGACCACCACGGCCACCCCCGTCGAGGAGGACCCCGCTGAGAAGGAGGCACGCAAGCAGGAACGCCGCCGGGTGCGGGTGCTCAACGCCGCCAGTGTGACCGCCCGCGGGGTGCGGATCGAGAAGCTGACCGCGTGGCTGGCCCGCAAGACCCTCCCGAAGGGCAGCGCCCCCAAGGTCGCGACGTTCATCGCGACCTCGATGCACGCCCATCACCACATGTTCGGAGCCAACAGCAGCCAAGGCGACGCCGCCGCTATCGCGACCACGATCCTCGGCGGCGACCCCGCCGAACTTCTCACACAAGCTGCCACCGCTGACCGCGCCCAGATTGTCGGTCTCGGCGTCGCGCTGGCCGCCCGGGAAGCCGCGATGTGGAAAGACGCCTGGCGCAACATCTCAGACGTCAACTACCCAGGCAGCTACACCCAAGCTCGCGCCGACTACCTGCACTTCCTCGTCGAGGTGACCGGCTACACCCTCTCCGACGTCGAGCAGGTCATCGCAGGTGACACCCACGCCACCGACGTGCCGCTCGACTAACCCACCACACCGGGGAGGGTGACCCACCAGGGTTGCCCTCCCCGGCCCACCAGGGAGCGCCCAGCGGAGCGACCTGACGGCCGCACAGCGTTGTCCCGGCCCGATGGCTCCGCTGCGCTGCGCCCCCGACCCGGGAAGAGTCCCCAGTCAGGTGGGTGGTCACCATTTTGCGCGCGCACGTCGACCAAGTGTGACCGACAGGGACCCCCGAGCTGTCAACCCACACCAGGCGGCTACCGCCCGTTCTCCGCTGCGCTCCGCCCGTGCGCTCCAACCACTTTCACTCGCTGCGCTCGCACCCGAAAGTGGCTTCCGGCGCGCCTGCCTCTTCGGGGTTGACAGCCCACCCCCGCCGGTCCCCCAGGCCTCTCGACGTCCGCCACACCGGCCGGACCACAACGAAAGGACCTACTCATGGACTACATCGCTCACACCGTCGACACCGCCGCCGCCGTCGGCAGCCCCGCCGATCTGCTCTGGGCCGCCGCCGACCTCGTCGCCACCAACCCCCAGACCGCCGACCCCATCCACGACGCCGGCCTACACCTCATCGCCGCCGGCCGCACCACCGCCCGCCGGGCTGGGGCAGCCCGCGAACTCGCCACGATGATCGCCGAGAGCCGCCACCCCGACCTGGCCGTCACCATCACCGGCGACGACACCGACTGGGCCGCCTGGCAGCAGGTACTCACCGAGCCCTGGCCGATCCTCGCCGATGCGGCAGCCTTCGCCGCCAGGCTCGGCGGACTCGAAGGCCAGATCACCCCGGGACGCTGGATCGCCTAACCCGGCAGCGGGCCGGGGTCGCCACCACGGCGGCTCCGGGCCGGTCTCCGTGCGACTGCTCGACTACTCGACTACTCGAGTACCAACAGACCAACGGAGCGGCTGCGCCGCGCCCCTGTGAATCGGGGTTGCTTTGCTGACCTCCACCAGTGTCTTACCTCTGGTCGGCGCGGCGACAAGGGCCGCGAAAAACCCGCCCGCCCTGCGGGTTTCAGACCTTCGGTCCGGGCAACTTTTGTCGCTGTGAACACCCTTGCACCGACCTCCCGCCGGCAAAGACATGGCAGGTGTCACGCAAAGCACCGGCCCGCCGAGGCCGACACCAGGGAGGCACCCACTATGGCCCGTACCGCCACCATCAGCCGCGAACAGCGAGCCGCCGCACGCCGCGAACTCGCCGCCGAGCTGCACGCGACCATCACCGACAAGGTCGCCGCGCTCACCGGTACCAGCGAGTGGGCGGCGTTCCTCGACTACGCCACCAAGTTCCACGCCTACAGCCTCAACAACCTCCTACTGATCATCGCCCAGCGCCCTGACGCTTCCCAGGTCGCCGGATACAACAAATGGCTCGAACTCGGACGCCACGTCCGCAAGGGAGAAAAAGCGATCCGGATCCGCGGATTCAGTTCCCGCACGATCACCGACACCGACGCCGAGACCGGCGACGAAACCGAACGCAAGATCGCCACCTACCCGATCCTGTCCGTGTTCGACATCGCCCAGACCGACCCCATCACCGAGGTCACCGACTGGATGCGCACCAAGAACCCCAAGGCCCGGGTCTGGGTCGACCTCGCCAGCCCCGCCCACACCCTCATCGGTGACGACCCCGCCGACCTCTACAGCCGCACCGTCGACTACATCACCGCCCAGGGCTGGACCGTCAGCCGCGAACAGATCCCCGAGACCGGCACGAACGGGTACACCACCACCGACGGAACCCGCCGCATCGTCATCGCCGCCGACCTCACCGACGCCCAGGCCGCCAAGACCGTGCTGCACGAAACCGCCCACGCCCTCATGCACGCCGACATCGAAGCCGCCGACTACATCGCCCACCGTGGCCGCTGCGAGGTCGAAGCCGAATCCGTCGCCTACGTCGCCGCCGGAATGCTCGGAGTCGACACCAGCGACTACAGCATCGGCTACATCGCCGGATGGGCCGAAGGCAACACCGACATCATCGCCGACACCGCCGCCCGCGTCCTGGCCAGTCGCGGCCGGCCTCGCCGGGGTGCTTCTCGGGACGCTTCCGTTCTGGCAGCATCGGAACGATGCGCGTGGTCAAGCGGTGGGCATGGTGCTCGGTTCTGGTGCCGCTGATGCTGCTGCTCGTGGCCTTCGCGATCATGGCAGTGCTCAACGAGCGCGCCAATCCATCCGCCGCGCTGGACGTGGCGGCCAACTGGATGTTGGTGATGCTGTTCGGGACGATGTTCTACCTGCCGGCGATTCCGGTCACAGTGTTGGGAGTCTTGGCGGTGACCGAGCTACCGCGCCTCGGTCGCGTCGTCGCGACAGTCGGGTTGTTGTGGATGTCCGCAGTGTGGTCGTTCGCGATCGCAGGCGTCGGGCGGCCTACGTTCGACCCGCACCCGAACGACGACGTGAGCTGGGCGTCGACACTCACCGTTCCCGAACTGCTCGTCTTTGCTGTGCCCTACGTCGGGATGCTGATGCTCAACGTCGTCACGCTCTGGATGCTGTGGCGCCCATCGAGTTGGCGTTGTGAGACCTTCGGTCATGGCGTCGCCGCAGATGTCGATGTGCGATCGACGCCAGGTGATCGCATCCCGCGATAGGGTGGCGGCGTGTGGGACGTGGCTGATATCTGTGCGGATGTCACGGCCGGTGACTGGTTACGCGACCGTGTCTCGCAGTCACACTGGGCCACCGTCGGGTCGCTCGTGCCGCCCACGTTCGACAGCTACTGTCGCATTCTCCACCCTCCGCGCACCGGCGAGGGCGGTTGGACTCGGTGGTCGACTGTCGCACAGGAGACTGGCGCCGCTATCCATCCGACCGTCGAATGGGCCGCGATCACCAATGGGCGTGGTCGCAGCGGGGGCGGTGGGACCGTGTGGGCGGAGAGTCCGGAGCGCGGTGAACTGGTCGTCGAGCAGCGCGCCACACTCGCCGATGTCGTGGCGGCGCACACCACCACGCCCGACGACTGTTGGTTCGCGGTGTGGGAAGGTCAGAGCTTCGTCGGCGTCGATCGTGCTGGGCCGCGGGTATGCTTGCCCGGCCGCAACCACTACCTGTTTCACGGGCGAGTCGCGGATGCGCGCAAGGATTTCCAGGGCCACGGACCGAGCCTGTGGTGGCCGGCGGATCGTGCGTGGGTGGTGGCCTCTGACGTCGACCTGACGGCCACCTATATCGGGTGTAGCCATGAATGTGCCGATCAATTGCTGAGATCGGCGGATCTCGAGGTCGTCTCGACTGAACCGAACAACTCGGTCACGTGGGACAGCGACACCATCAACCCGTTGCCGCGTCCGCCGCACGCCGGCGGTTGATGACCGCCGCGCCCAGCCAACGGAAAGGGGCGCCCAGTCGACGGAAAACGACGCCCAGCCAAAGAAAAAAGTGCGCGGGCCGACCCGGTCACGCGAAACCGAACGTCGGGGGTAGGACCACCACCACCAGCGCCGCCCAGATCCCGAAGACCGGCAGATACCGCGTCTGCCAGCGTTCCATCGCGCTGAATCCCGCACGGCCGCGGAGGAATTCGACGAGCAGCCACGCAGACCAGAACAGGTTGACCAGCAGCACCGCATTCATGCCCAAGCCGACCACCTTGTTCGGGGTGACCCCCGATTGAGTGATCCTGGTGAGCATCACGGCCAGCATGAGGGCGTCGACCGCCAGCGCGCTGACCACCAGGATCAGCTGCATACGATCAAACACGTCCGGCGGCAGCAGAGGATCGCGGGCCGAGATGGCGTACAGCAGTAGCCCGAAGACGAGCACCAGGATGGCGTCCATCAAGATCAGCAGATCGCGGTCGACGTCGATCGCGCTGCCTCGCACCGCGAGCGCGACCAGCAGTACCAACAGCATGACCGTCGTCAGCGGGGTGAACACACGCGTCAGTACCGGCGCGATGTTTTCCACGACAGCTTGTTTCGCCTCCACCAACCACGCCGCGATGATCATCGCACCGGCCGCACCGAACGGCAGTACCCAGCCTTCGACCACCGACTCGACATCCATGCCGAGGGCGTCGAACGCCTGGATCGTGAGGGCGATCAGCACCCCGCCGCCGAGGCCGAGTAAGGCCAGATAGACCAGCCATTCGCCGGTGAAGCGGATGAAATCCATCCGTCGGCGGTCGGATCGCCATTCGCCGCCGACATACGCGACGCCGACGACGAACCACAGCGCGATCGGGGCATGCAGTGCTGCGATGATCTCCGTGGCGCCGTCTTCGGTAAAGGGGTACACGTTCAAGACGACTGCCGCCACGGCGAACGGCAACAGCAGCGCCGCCGCGGTGCGCGGCCTCATCTGCCGCTTCCACGCGAAGTAGCCGGTGAGGAACGGCAGCACGAAGAGTCCGACGTTACGGGCGAAGTCGTTCTCGGGCAGGATCGTCGACCCGATTTTGACGGCAACTCCGGCGACGATGGCGAGTCCGATCGTCGCGGACAGGTCACGACGGGCGGGGTGATCGCCGGGGCGATCGGTCTCGGGCATGAGCACGAGTTGCTTCCATAGCCGATCGGAATGCTCACGCGCGAACTCACGAGAGATCGAGTCGACGTCGCCCATCCGTTTGACCGCCACCAGGAACGCCTCGTCGTCTATCAGTCCGTTCGCCGACAAATCTGAGATCTGATTGCGCAGATGGTCTTCCATCTCATCGACGTCGGCCGCGGAGATCGCGCGATGACGTTCGACGAACCCGCGCCACTGTCCGATCTGCGATTCCAATTCTGCGTCGGCGTCCATCAGGCGCTCCCTTCAGCCGCTGGTGGCAGCGCAATACTGCGCCACACCTGATCCAGCGCATCGGCCACGACATCCCACTGGGCACGACGTTGCGCCAGCATCTCGAGGCCGGCGGGGCTGATCGCGTAGTGCTTGCGCCGACGTCCCGTATCCGAGACGCCCCACGACGACGACACGAGTCCTAGCCTCTCCAGGCGGTGCAGCAGCGGATACAACATCCCGTCGGTCCACTGGATCTGCCCACCGGAGAGCTCGTTGACCCGTTTGAGAATCGCGTAACCATAAGACTCGCCGTCGGCGAGAATCCCCAACACCAGCGGGGTTGCCGAGGCGGCCACGAGATCCTTGTCGATGAACATCCAACTCCTATACCTAGAGCAGCTAGGGTAGCAGATCTAGGTATAGGGCGTCACGCGATCATTTCGATCCACTAGGTCACGTGTCCATCGCTCATACGCGCGTCAGGCAATGCGTACACCCTTGGGCAATCGTCCGGCCGGCACCCGCAGGCGTCGCGCCGCGATGGTCAACCCGATCCCGCCGAACGCGACGTTGATGAGCAGCCCGATATACCAGCTGTCGCCGATGCGGGCGTGCTGGTGCGCACGCTGATCGCGATAGAACGCGCTCGGCCCGTTGTCGCCGGAGCTGCTGTAGTAGACGGTCTGCTCGGCGCACTTCGGTGCATCGACGTAGGGGCCCATGCGCGTCGACGACAGCATCTCCGCGACCGGCGCGGCGAGGGTCGGGCCGGCCGGGGAGGTGTCCGACACCCAGCCATGCACCGGCGGATTGTCGTGCGGAGCAACGATGTCGGGCACGATCAACGCCGGGTTCGGCGCGAGCAGCCACCAGATGCGTTCGGTGTGATGGAAGGTCTCCGTCACCTCGACATCCGCGCAGGGCGGGGGAGTCCGGACCGGTTCGGAAAATTCGTCCGGCCACGAATATTGCGCGCGCACCACCTCATGCTCTTGGGCTGTCGTGGTGTAGAGCAGGCCGAACAACGCCGGAAGTCCCAGCAGCAGAAAGAACACCGTCGCCTGCGTCAACACCGCCGACCCGGCCGGGCGCGAGGTCAGCGCCGAGAACCCCAGTCCGATACCGCAATAGCAGGCGAACAGCAGGGCGCAGACGACAACACCGAGGACGCCCGATCCGATGCCGTAGGGCGCAGCCACGATCGCCCACACCACATATGGCAGGGCGACCATCAGCAACGCCAGACAGCTCACCCAGCTGCCGATCAGTTTGCCTGCGGCGAGTTGCCAATTGCTGATCGGCGTGGCCTGTACCACGGCGAGGGTGGCGTCCTTGCGGTCGCCGTTGATCGCCGTGGCGGTCAGTGTGGGTGCCAACACGATGCCCAGGAACAGCAGGGTGCCCAGCACGATGGTGTACAGGTTCTGTGCCCAGTCGCGGTAGGCGGCGCCCGCCGGGCTCAACGCGATGAACATCGAACCGAACACCACCGCCGAGATGACGAGGAACGCCACCGTCAGGGTGATCTTCCATCGGGTGGTGCGTACCCGCTGGCGCACCTCGAGGCCGACGAGGACGCTGACGACCGTCCACCACTGCCGGAACCGTCGGGAGCGCGGCGTCGGCGGGCCGGCAGTCGGCATCGTCTCACTGGTGGCGGTCATCGTCACGTCCTGTCGGCGTCGAGTGCCAGGTAGGCGTCCTCGAGTTCGGTGTCGACGCGGGCGAACTCGACGACCTGTCGGCCCGCGGTGATCAGTTCGGCGAGATGTTGAGCGGCGACCTGTTCGTCGGCGAAGCGCATGGTGGTCGCCGACGCTGCGGGCTGCCCCGCCTCTCGGATGCGCCAGCGATGTCCCGCCGACAGTTCGGAGGGGCGGGTGCGGCCTTCGGTCATGATGATCACGTCGTCGACCATCTCCGACAGCTCGGTGAGGATATGCGACGAGATCAACACGGCGCAACCGTCATCGGCCAGGGTGCGTAGTTGATCGCGCAACTCCACCCGGGATCTAGGGTCCATCCCGGAGGCCGGCTCGTCCAACAGCAGCACGCGGGGACGATGGACCAGCGTGCGCGCAAACCCCAACCGCTGCTTCTGCCCGCGCGACAGTTCGTGCGCGGGACGGTCGGCGAACTCGGACAGGTGCACCAACTCCAGCAGTTCGACGGCCCGACGTCGCGCGTCGGCACGGGAGAGCCCGTGCAGTCGACCGAAGGTGGACAGGATCTCGCCGGCGGTCAGGCTGTCCCAGGTGCCGAACACGTCGGGCATCCATCCGACCATCGATCGCAGCCGCGGTGCGTCGATCTCGGTCCCGTCGACGGTGATCGTGCCGGAATCGGGTTGCAGCAGTCCGGCGAGCATGAGCAGCAGGGTGGTCTTGCCGGCGCCGTTCGGGCCGACCAGTCCGGTGACCGACCCTGTTGACACCGAGATGTCGGCACCCGCCACCGCGACGTGGCGCCCGAACGTCCGGCTGAGGCCGTTCGCAGTCAATGTCATGGGCGGGACACCGTCGGGCGCGCGGCGTGATCGGTCGTCATCGCACCCGTCACGTTCCGGTCGCCGACGACGTCAGTCGTGAGGTGGGTCATTGCGCTCTCGCTTCTGGCGCTCTTGTTCCCGCGCGGCCTGGCGTTGCTGTTCGGCACGGTCGCGAAGCTGCTGAAGAAACTCGCGATCGGCCTCCGGGTCGGCCGGAATGTAGCGGCCGGGACTGTCGTATTCCGGGAACTCGCTGCCGCCACCGGAACGAGTACGGCGGGGGAACTCATCGGCGGCCGGGCGGCCGAACGCCAACCACAGCAAGGCGCCGACAAGGGGGATGATCACCACGAGTGCAACCCACGCCAGTTTCGGTAGGCCGCGGACGCGCGCGTCGTCGGTGTTGATGATGTCGATCAGCGCGATCACGAGGATCACCAGGTAGATCAAGCCGAGGTACGGCATCGGCGCGCTCCTCCTTCACGTCCCGGACAGCACCGACCTTCACATCGTTGCTTGTGCGGCAATGGTTACACCGATCCCGTGCCACACCTCATACGACGTGATCGCACCCGAGCATGCACAGATGGGAACTCGCGACGCAAAAAACGTGCCAGTTGCCTGCAGATTGCTGACAGATCTCCGCGGAAGTCACATCAGTGGCCACCGCTCGCGACGCAACCGGCTACTGTCCCGACCCGTGAGAGTGAACGCGAGGTCACGATTCTGGATCGTTGTGCTGGCAGTGCTGTTGGCAGTGGCCGCCAGTGCAGGCACATCAGGTGATGCCCGGGCCGACGACGACGTGTCGGTGGGTACGCCGAACTGGTCGGGGCTCGACGTCACCGACTACTCAGGCCCCATACCCGGGCGGTCGGGGACACTGATCGCGCAGGCCCCGTTGGCCGAATCGCTGACTCTTCCGGCGGCGGCCGAGGCCTACCGGATCCAGTTCTCGACGCCGAACCAGCACGGCGTCATGGCAACCAGTACCGGTGCGGTGTTCGTTCCCAAGGGGTCGGCACCTGCTGGCGGATGGCCGGTGATCTCGTGGGCGCACGGAACCGTCGGGATGGCCGACGCGTGCACCCCCTCTGCATTTCCACGCAGTGCCCGCGACGTCACCTACCTCGGCCATTGGCTCGACCAGGGTTACGCAGTCGTTGCCGCGGACTACGTGGGACTGGGTACGCCGGGATTGATGAGCTATCTGAACGGGGTCACGGCTGCCCACGCAATCGTCGATGCCGTCATGGCCTCGCATCGGATGGATCTCCCGCTGTCGCCACGATGGGCGATCATCGGCCAATCCCAGGGCGCGGCTGCAGCATTGAACGGCGCGCGTTACGCCACCGAGTTCAGCGCCGGCTCGAAACTGGACTATCGAGGTGTGGTGGCCACTGGGATTCCGGCGAACTTGGAGTACCTGTATCAGAATCTGGGTCCTGCGGTCCCACCCTTTGCTCTTCCGGGTGGCCTGAACGCCTATACGGCCTACATTCTCGCCGGCCTCGACGAGGCTCGGCCCGACCTGCGGGTGAGTTCGGTCATGACCCCGAAAGGTGTTGCGCGGCTCGCGGAAGGCCGGGAGACCTGCTATCCCATCCTGAAGAATGCTCTGGCGGGGGACCACGTCGCGTCCTGGTTCTCTGCCCCCTTGGCATCGCTTCCCGGGCTCGTACCGGCACTCCACCGCTACATGTCGACGCCCTATAAGGGTTACGACCGACCGATCTTCCTCGGGCAGGGCTTGCGCGACACAGATGTGCCGGCACCGTCGGCGCTCTCCCTGTATGCGCAGATGAAAGCCAACAATCAGCCGGTCGAAATCCGCGTGTACCCCGACGACGATCACTCGAGCGCGGTCCTGGCATCCATGCCGGACTCAACGCCGTTCGTCGCTCGTATTCTCCGGTGATCGACTGCTCGCCACTCTGAGGAGGTGACCGTGCGCTCGCGAACTCCCGGCACCGCCGACGTCTCCCGAGCTCATCCGGCTCCGTGGATCAGGGAGATGGTCCGCCTCAAGCCGGCCACAATGCCGGTGGGGCACATGATTCGAAGCGGCATCGTCGTCGGCGGCCCGTTCATCGTCGGCGTGCTGATCGACGGCGTCCTCACCGGAATGTGGATCGGTTTGGCGGGGCTGCTCTTGGCGGCGGGCGAGCGTGCGGGCACCTACCGCTTGAACTTTGCGATCATTCTGATCTCCACCCCGATCGCAGCCACCGGATACGTTCTCGGGTTCCTGCAGCACATTCCGTGGGCAGCGATGATCCTGGTGATGGTCGCTCTTGCTCTCGGATGCGGATTGATCGCCGGTCTGGGGCCCGCATTCTCGGTCGCCGGGATGCAGTTTCTGGTGATCGCGTCGATCGCGATCGGGGTCTCGAGTATCTCCAATTGGTGGATACCGCTGGCACTGTACTTCGTCGGCGGAATCATCTATGCGGCACTGCTGGCCGTCGAAATGGTGATCGCACCACGACGGCCCCAGCGGTTGGCCCTACAGGAGATGCTGCACAGCCTGGCGGGCCTGGCGCACGCCCGCAGCGCTGACCTCCGCGACGGCGGCGACCGGTGCCCGGCGGCCCGAAAGGACTGCGAGTCCGCGCGCCGAACCGCGGTGACGCGCATCGCGGAGTTGACCGTCCCCGGCACCGATTCGTTGCGTACATGGCATCTGACCAGTGCAGTCATCTTCGACGCCGAACGTGTCGAGGCGCTGTTGATCGGAGAGCGAAGTGTGAGCGCCGTCGACGCCGTTGCTCGACAGCTGGACGCGCTGACCACGGTCGTCAGCGCAGAGAAGGAAGCGACGTCGACGACGGCGACCGAAAGTGCGACGAGCATTCCCGGGGGCCCGTCACCGCGCCCCTCTCCGCTGGAGCAGAGTATGACCGAACTGGCGGAGGCTGTGCGCCACGGTCACGACGGTCGGATGGTACGGCACCCCGTGACTGTTCCGGCCATTGGCGGCGAGGTGGTGGCGGCCGCCGGCCGGCTCGCG
Source organism: Gordonia sp. Z-3 (assembly GCF_036233855.1). Classification (NCBI taxonomy): domain Bacteria; kingdom Bacillati; phylum Actinomycetota; class Actinomycetes; order Mycobacteriales; family Gordoniaceae; genus Gordonia; species Gordonia sp. Z-3. The sequence continues at coordinate 10,981 of NZ_JAZARS010000027.1, read as the reverse complement.
CTCTGTTTCGGCATCGCGGTGGCCGCCAAGTTGTATTTTCCGTCGACCCACTGGTTTTGGGTGCCGCTGACGGTGTGCTTGGTGATGAAGCCGGACTTCGGATCGGTGTTCTCGAGGGCAATCCTGCGTGTCCTGGGCACCATCGCGGGCGCGGCGGTCGCCAGCATCATCATCGTGGTCGTCCCGAAAGGTCTCGGCATCGGGATCGCGATCGGCCTGCTTGCCGCCGCTGTTCCGTATCTGATGTTGCGGTCCTATGCGCTGCAGGCCGTGGCGATCACACCTGTGGTGATCCTGCTGATCGATCTCATCAGTCCGGGTACGGAGTCGGTGAACGACGCCTGGCAGCGTATCGCGGCCACCGTGCTGGGTGGGGCCATCGTGCTCGTGTTCGGATACCTGATCTGGCCGCACAGCCGACAGGCGTGGGTCGCGGCGACCTTCGCCACCGCGACCGAGAGGATCGCTGCGTTCCTCACCACCGCAGCCACCCCGATCCCGGAGCACGGCCGCACGGCAGCCGAACGTCACACCGCGTTGGTTTCTGCCCGGCGGAACGCCTATCGCGCGCTGTCAGATCTCGACATCCGGATGCAGCGCGCGTTGTCCGAACCTCCGCCCGCAGAGACCGTGGCACGAGCGTGGATTCCGGCGATCGCGGCGACCAGCAGACTTGCCGATGCGGTATCCGCCTACGCCGATGATCGCCTGAACGCAGACGCACCACCGAATCCAGCAGGTGCCGGTGCGCTGGCCTCGGTCGTGCGCCAGCTCGGACACGGAGACTCTCCGGACCCCGTCGAGGTCACCGACAATCGATTGAGTGCAGTCGCCGCCGGCGTGAACACGCTTCGCGCCACGTTGTATCACGACGGAGACCGCGACGGCGAAGAATCCCGAAGAAGCCGATCATGAAAGACCGGGAACCGGTGCACCAGGAGGCCAGGCCTCGTTGAGACGGAACCCGACCTTCAAGGTCACCTGAAAGTGGGCGACCTGAGCGTTCTCGATGTGGCCACGGGTCTCGACCACCTCGAACCATTCCACGTGCTCCAGCGTGACGTTGCGGACATTCCGGGAGCACAACACACCCGGCAGGTTTCGCTGCCGACGCGCAGCGGGTATTCGCTAGAACCCGTGATCGATGAGGAGGCGGATGTGGTGACCGAACCCGAAGATCGTGTACCGACCGACGAACAGGTGCACGAACGATGTGAGCAGCTCGCAGAACTCGTCGGACGTCATGAGCTCACGGTGGCCACCGCCGAGTCACTCACCGCGGGCAATCTCGCTTCCCATCTGGGCCGCGCCACGGCGTCGGGTGACTGGTACTGCGGAGGCGTCGTCGCTTATCGCAAGGAGGTCAAGCATGCCGTGCTGCACGCACCGCCCGGCCCAGTGGTGAGTGAGGACGCCGCCAGAGCGATGGCAAAAAGTGTCGCCGAACTCATGGACGCTCATGTGGCGCTGGCGGTGACTGGGGAAGCGGGACCGCAGTGCCAGGAAGATGTGCCGCCCGGCACGGTGTGGTTCGGCATGTACCGGCGCGGCGAGGTCTGGACCGAACACCACGTCTTCGACGGTGAACCCGAGACCGTCTTGGCGCAGACCATCGGACGCAGCCTGGACCTACTGCTGGAGCTCGCCGACAACTCCCGAACCAGCGACACACGATCGGAAGGGACACGCTGACATGACCGGCCTCCGCGACGAGATCCGACGCGAACTGCACCCGGCCGCGACCATCGATCCCGCAGACGAGGTCGAACGGCGCGTCACATTCCTGGCCGATTACCTGCGCACTACTCCGGCACGCGGATACGTCCTCGGCATCAGCGGCGGGCAGGACAGCACCCTGGCTGGACGGCTCAGCCGCCTTGCCGTCGAACGCATCTCCGGTGACGCGGAGTTCGTCGCGGTACAGCTGCCGTACGGACAGCAGTCCGATCAAGCCGACGTCGACATCGCGCTGGAGTTCATCGCACCTACCCTCACCTGCAACGTCGACATCAAGTCCATGGTGGACGCGGCGTCGTCAGCTGCCGCGCAGGGCCTTGGGGTCGAACAGATCAGCGACTTCGTCCGAGGCAATATCAAGGCGCGCCAACGAATGATTGCGCAGTACACGATCGCGGGGGAGCGCAACCTGTTGGTGGTGGGCACCGATCACGCGGCCGAGGCGGTCACCGGATTCTTCACCAAATATGGGGACGGCGGCAGCGACGTCAACCCGCTGGCCGGGCTGACGAAAAGTCAGGGTGCGCAACTTCTTCGCCACCTCGGAGCGCCGGAGAGCACCTGGACCAAGGTGCCCACCGCCGACCTCGAAGACGACCGCCCGGCGTTGCCCGACGAAGAAGCCCTCGGCGTCAACTATGCCGACATCGACCGCTACCTGCAGGGCGAAGATGTCGAGGCCGCGGCCGCCGACGTCATCGAATCCACCTACCTGCGTACGCGCCACAAGCGGGCGCTGCCGGTGGATCCGTACGACAGCTGGTGGCGCAACTGAGGTGCTCGCTTGCCCGCGACACCAGGGTTTCGGTAGCCGACCTATGGGAATCCTGCAGTCATGAGCAGGACGGTGTCGGCCATCGTCGCCGGGGCCGCGTCCGCAGTCGCTGCGGTCGCCGCCCGCGACCTCTTCCAGCGTAAACACGCGCTGCTGCGCAACTATCCATTGCTTGGTCATGCCCGCTACTGGCTGGAGTCGATCGGCCCCGAACTGCGGCAGTACATCGTGGCAGCCAACGACGAAGAACGCCCGTTCACCCGTGATCAGCGCCGATGGGTGTACGCGTCGGCGAAGAAGGAGAACAACTACTTCGGTTTCGGCACCGACAACGACCTCGAGTTCACGTCGGGCTACGCGGTGATCAAGCATCGGACTTTCGCCCGGTCGGTGCCGCAATCGACGCCGCAGGCCGGCCACTCGGCCATCGTGCCCTGTGCCAAGGTGATCGGGCAGGCGCACGATCGTCGACACGCGTTTCGGCCGGAGTCGGTGGTCAACATTTCGGCGATGAGTTTCGGTTCCTTGTCGGGAAACGCGATCGAGGCACTCAATCGGGGTGCGGCACTGGCCGGTTGTCTGCAGAACGCCGGTGAGGGCGGGATCTCCCGATATCACCGGCACGGTGGCGAGCTGATCTTTCAGATCGGCACCGCCTACTTCGGATGTCGCGACGACGACGGCCGCTTCGATCTCACGCTCCTGCGCGACGTCGTCGCGTCGGCGCCGGTGCGGGCATTGGAGATCAAGCTGAGTCAGGGCGCCAAACCGAGTCTCGGTGGGCTGCTACCGGCGGCCAAGGTCACCGACGAGATAGCCCGAACCAGAGGCATCCCGCGCGACCGCGACTGCGTCAGCCCGTCGCGTCACGCCGAATTCTCCGACACCGACAGTCTGCTCGACTGGATCGAATTGCTCGCCGAAGAGACGGGGCTGCCCGTCGGCATCAAGGCGGCGATCGGCGACCTCGATTTCTGGTACGAACTGACCGAGCTGATGGAATCCACCGGCCGTGGACCGGATTTCGTGACCGTCGATGGCGGTGAGGGCGGTACGGGTGCAGCGCCGCTGATCTTCACCGACAGTGTGTCACTGCCGTTTCAGATCGGCTTCGCGCAGGTGTATCGGATCTTCGCCGCACGCGGACTGAGCGAAAAAGTCACCTTCATCGGCGGTGGCAAACTCGGCCTGCCGGACAATGCCATCGTCGCGTTCGCTTTGGGTATCGACATGGTCAACGTCGCCCGCGAGGCGATGCTCGCGATCGGATGCATCCAGGCACAGAAGTGCCATACCGACACCTGCCCCACTGGGGTGGCGACGCAAAATGATTGGCTGGCGCGCGGTCTGGTTCCCGAGGTAAAAGCCGAACGGGAAGCGAACTACATCCGCACGCTGCGTCGCGACCTGCTCAAGGTAGCGCAGGCGTGCGGCGTCGAGCATCCCGGCCTGATCGGTTGCGATTCCGTCGACATCCTCACCGGCCGCACCGTTTCCACGCCGCTGGACGCGGTCTACGGGTACGAGCCCGGGATGGGGTTGCCGTCCGACGCCGATCGGCGTGCGGTCATCCGGTTGATGAGCACCCAGGCAAGCGAGGGTGGTTCCGCACCGCCGTCGGTGACGAGCGTCGGCTGAGGTCAGGCCTCGTTGAGACGGAACCCGACCTTCAAGGTCACCTGGAAGTGGGCTACCTGACCGTTCTCGACGTGGCCACGGGTCTCGACCACCTCAAACCACTCCACGTGCTCCAGCGTCGCGCCGGCCCGGGAGATGGCTCCCTTGATCGCGTCGTCGATGCTGGTCGTCGACGAACCGACGATCTCGGTCACGCGGTACACATTGTCACTCATCGGATCCTCCATGACGTCGATGGTTGACGTGGGGCGGCACCTGTTCGGGCAACCACTCCACATCGCTGTGCGCGGCAGCAGGGTTACCGGGCCGGTGACACCTCAAACCCAGTCACTGTGCCGCACGTTCGGATCGGGTCAGCGTCTACCGGTCACCAATTTCACCAGGAACAACAAGATCACCGACCCGAGCAGGGCGGTGAAGAAGGTGAACCACCATCCGCCACTGGCGGTGTCGAAGGCGAAGCTGAGCAGGAATCCGCCCAGGAATGCACCGATGATGCCGACGACCACATTCAGCAGAATGCCCATCTGGGCATCGGTGCCCATGATCTTGCTGGCCAGCCATCCGGCGATCCCACCGATGATGATGTAGCCGATCCAGCCCACCGCTGTCGTTGTCGTGGACCGCTCGGCCACCACTGTGTACACCACGTCTGACGCGCTCACGTCGCAACCTCTCTGTCGTTCGTGCTTTCCGCTGTGCGAACTCTGTCGCCCTCGCACGAGGCGTCCTCGAATACCCCGAGGATGGAAACTCAAACCGCGCAGCGGTATCTCGGACCGACGTTTGGGGTTGTGCCTACGGGGGCATTCCGACGTCACGTTGCGGTTCAACCCTCCGCCGTGGCGGCCTCGCCGACCGCGGTCTCCAGGTGCGAACCAGCAATGCGCTCCTCGCAGCAACGCGTCGGCATCGAGCATGACTGCACATCTGAGGAGAGAACATGTTTCGCCACACCGACTACCTGCAGTTCGACGTCAAGCCAGAAAAGCCCGATCCCGTCTACGCGCACAAATTGCAGGAGCTCATCGGCGGCGCCTACGGCGAGATGACGGTGACGATGCAGTACCTGATGCAGGGCTGGAACTGCCGCATGAAGGGCAAGTACAAAGATCTGATCATGGACATCGCCACCGAGGAGATGGGCCACGTGGAGATGATCGCCACCATGATCGCACGGTTGCTGGAAGGTGCACCCGCCACCGACTCGACGAAGAACGCGGCCGGAGACCCGGTGGTTGCAGCTGTGCTGGGTGGAATGGATCCGCAGCAGGCGATCGTGTCCGGCGGCGGAGCGATGCTGGCCAACAGCAACGGTGTGCCGTGGAACGGAAGCTATATCGTCGCGAGCGGAAACCTGCTGGCGGACTTCCGTTCCAATGCTGCAGTGGAGTCGCAGGGCCGGCTGCAAACTGCCCGGCTGTTCCACATGACCGACGACCCGGGCGTCAAGGACATGTTGCGGTTCAACCTGGCTCGCGACACCTATCACCAGAATCTGTGGCTGGCCGCCATCGATGAACTCAAAGCCGACGGCCTCGAAGACACCATCGCGCCCGACGATCTGCTCGACGAGGAACACACCGAACACGCGACGAGCCTGTGGCACCTGTCCGACGGCCCCGACGCGGACAAGGGCAGATGGGCCCACGGCACCGCGCCCGACGGCAAGCACGAAATGGGTTTCCTGGTCGATCCGCAGCCGTTGGGGGACAAGCAGTCCGGTCCGCCGCCGGACCCCAAGTTGTACGCCACCTACGACGGCGCGTTGGGTGAGCCGAGCAAGCCCGCTTTTGGTACCGAAAAGGGTGTGATGGGCAAGATCAAGGACGCTGTCGACCCGGATCCGACGGGCTAGGCGGAGTGCGGCGGCCGTTATCGGAACGTTACCGTGGTCGCGAAGTTGGCACGATGTCGTGGACGCGGTGGATGGCGGCCTCGCGCTTCCTTAGCGTTGAGAACGAGTTCGGGACCGCGAGGGGAGAAGCCACGATGTCAGCAGCACAGGAAACGGCCGTCGCGCCTGAGTCGCAGCCAAGCGATTCGGTGATCGATCACGCACGGGCCGCCGTCGTCATCGGCGCATCTTTCGGTGCGAGTGCGTTGCTGACCTTCGGCATGTTCTTCGCATAGCCAGCGGCGCAACCGTTACGTGGAGCACATTCGTGCTATGCCGGTGTGCCACCTGTGTCGATGAGTTCCGTCCACAGGTGGCGCACACCACGTCGGCATAGCTGAGGCGCGATGCCCGTCCGACTACCCTGCGATGTGATGTCGAAGAACAGGTCGAGCAAGCAGCAGAACCGCGATCGCCGCAAGGCCAAGCGGGCATCGCGCGGCGAATCCAACGTCGTCCCGCTGTTCCCGCAGTCCATGACGACGCCATCCTCGCTGATCCCGGCCGGATTTCAGGAGTGGGTGTCGACCGAGCTCTTCTCCGACGATGAGGTGCCCGCCGACGGGTTCACCGAACAACTCGAGATCCTGTTGCAGGCGGTGGCCGGTGTGCATCCGGAGTTCGACGCCACCGCGTGGACGATGGACGACGTCGAGGCCATGGGTGGCTTCCTGGAGTTCATGATCGAGAAAGAATCGATCCCGGTCGACCAGGCGCGGGTGATCGCCTACGCGGGCATGACGTTGGCGAGGTTCTTGACGGAGCACGGCCGGTGGGCCGGTGACCCCGATGCGCTCGCATTCGCCCAGGAGCGACTCCCCGCTGCGGTCGGGCTGATGATGGGCACCAGCGAGATCGGACCCGTTGACGAGGACGCCGAACGAGCGGCACTGATGGCCACCGAACCGTTGGCACGGATCACGGTGCTGCTGGGCTGGCTGGGCGACGGCCGCCCCACCACGCCGAATCGGTGGCTCAAACCGGCAGCCGCCCGTGAACTCGCCCAAGCGCTCGGCCTCGAGATGCCGGCCGGCCGCACCTCCATGAGCAATTTCGCACCTCTCCGCCACCTGTGGCTCTATGCGCAGGCGATGGGGTTGATCAAGGTGAATACGGTGCGGGCGACGCCGGTGGTGAGTGCGGCGGAGTGGGAAGCCGCGCCGGTGCAGGCTCCTCGCAACGCATTGACCAACTGGATCGACAGCATGTTCCCCGAAGACGTCGACACCGAGTTCTCCGCACAGTTCTACGAGAGTCTGGCTGCCATCATCATGGCCGGCTGCACGAACTTCGCGAACACGCGCGCCGACATCGACGGCTGGGTGGAGAAGCTGGGATACAGCGAAGTGCTCGTGCGTGCGCTGCACGGCCGGCTGGCCTCGTACATCGAGGAGGGATGGCTGACGCTCGAAGCCGACACCTACGTGGTGCCCGAGGCGCTCCGGCCGGCTGTGCTGCCCGCGATACCGCAACTGGGCCAGATGCAGGCGGCCAACGACGACGCCCTGTTCACCGACGCCCCGATCGATGGTGACCTGCATGTGCGGATCGAGCTCGACGGGGTGAGCCCGCCGGTGTGGCGGCTGCTCGTCGTCAATTCACTCACCACGCTGACCGAGTTCCACGACGTCCTGCAGACGGTGTTCGACTGGGAGAACAGTCATCTGCACCAATTCATCGCCGGTGGCCGACGGTGGATGGACGAGCGTGCGCTGACCGGCGACGGTCGCGGTGATCTGCACAGCGAATACGACGTCATGGTCGGCGACATCCTCCGTGCGCCCGGCGCGCAGATGATCTACGAGTACGACTTCGGCGACGGGTGGTCGCACCTGATCACCGTGTCCGACATCAAGCCGGCTCCCGACGAGCGACATCCAGAGGTCCTCGATGGAGAGGGGATGGCACCGCTCGAGGACGTCGGCGGTCCGCCCGGGTGGGAAGACTTCGTTGCTGCGGTCAGCGACCCGCGCCACCCCGACCACGCCGAACGACGCTCGTGGGCCGGCTTGGCGCCGGGACAATCGTTCGATCCGACTGCGTTTGACCTCGCGGCGGTGAATCGGCAACTGCGGCGGTTGTTTAGCTGATCAAGGGCGGTCAGCTACACCGCGGACCCGAGAACATCGCTGTGGCCGTGTCGACGGCACCAACTGACGATATAGCGCGCGTGCAACCCACACCACCGGTACACGGAAGCCTGTGTGAGCGGCAGACGTTCGTCGTGCTCGTTGCGCGCGAGCATCATCGGTCCGATGTAGCTGCTCGCCACTTTGTTCGCCGTGTTCTGCGAGACCTTCGCGACTGATGCCAATCCGGCGTTGTCCGAGGCACTTCCGGAGGCGATCGCCCCGGCCAGTCGCGCTGCTGTGGTGCCGCGACGACTGTCGAAGAGTTCGAACAGCGCGGGACGCGAAGTGCGGGGCACCGTGGTGGGTAGGCGTTGCCCGAGCGCTACGGTGCGCAACGCCGAGATGAGTGCGCGCAGACCGTCCGACTTCGCGATCACGCCGGACACGTCGTCACGCAATCGTGCCTCGGCGAGGTGGTCTTCTTCCATCGAATGGCCCTGAGTTGCGAGCAGAACCGGCGCCGATCGATTCACCGTGTGCAATCCTTCGATGACGTCGAGACCGTCGAAGGTCCATTCCAGGTCGGGCCGGTTGAAGATCAGGTCGGCGCTGACCACATCGAACCGCACACGGGCGGCGATCGCATTGCGGAATTCGACGTCATCGCGGGCGACCACAACGGTGACGTCATCGAATTCCGACTCCAGAGGACCGGCAACAATGTGTCCGAGTGGAGATGCGATGAGGATTCGTAAACCAGCAGGCACGTGCGCAATCATGCCCTATCGGGTTAGTGCACGCGCAATTCACAATCAGTGACGCCAGGATTTCCCATGCGTCGGGCATTGTCGCCCCGTGCTGTCGCACGAAAGGCACGTGAGGCGACCGGCGATGCCGTAGCTGCCGGCCAGTCCATCACAGGCCGGGCAGGGCACCAGCGGTCGCCCACATGTTCCGCATTCTTGCCGCGCGGGCTGCTGCGATTGCGTGTCGATGGGATCAGCGTACGCAGCGGGCGTGGCCACATCTTTAGGCCAAAACGGCTCTTCCTGATTGACGGTGCGTGAAACAGGTTCTGGCGACCACAAGATGTGGGGTGAGGAAGATCGCGTGATGTGGGCGGTGTGCCTGGAGAGGTAGGTGGGTCCTGCGGTGTAAGGGTGAAAGCTCCTACACAAACAACCGCACACCGACAGGACCCATGACGCAGCGTAGCGCGATTGCTGACACGATTTGCCGCACCATCGAGTTGGGGGTGTCGATAACCGACGCCGCGATCGACGCCGAGGACCGCACGCACCTGTTTTGCGAACTGCTGGCGCCTGGCAACGTCTGCCCGGCCTGCGGGCAGTCGGGCCGGCTGCGTGATCACGTGGACCGTGAGGTCGCTGATCTGCCGATTGTCGGTCATCCCACCCGGTTGCACCTGCGGGTACCGCGGTATGTGTGCAGTGAATCGTCCTGGGTCGAGTGGAGGCCTTGGTTATGCCACCTCCGTTTCGGGGGTGACGCGCTCACGGTAGCTGGTTTCGTAGTCGATCGGCGTCTGGTAGCCCAGCGACGAGTGCAGACGCGTTGTGTTGAACCAGGCCACGTAGGCGGCGGTTTCTCGTTCGACGTCGCCGCATCCTGACCAGGTCCGACCGTCGATGAGTTCGGTCTTGTACAACCCGATCGTCGATTCCATCAGGGCATTGTCGAGGGCATCACCGACAGATCCAATAGAGCCGGTGATCTCGGCGTCGCGCAATGCTGCCGAGAACGCCAACGATGTGTACTGGCTTCCCGCATCGGAGTGATGCACCAAACCTGTTGTGGTGAAACCGAATATGCCTCTTCGTCGCGTTGACATCGCTTGCTCGACGACACTGGTCACCAACGGTGTGTGCTTGGTCGACATCACCCGCCACCCGAGTATCCGCCGCGAGTACACGTCCACGAGGAACGCCACATACACGAACCCCGCCAACGTCCACACATACGTAAAATCGGCCACCCAAAGCTGATCCGGTGCATCGGGACGATCCCATTGCCGATCAACATGATCCGGGAAACGAGGCGCCCGATCATCGCGGGTGGTCGTCGTGGTGCGGTGCTGGCCGCGGACCGCACCGGCGGCACCGCAGATCCCCATAAGTCGACCGACCTGATCGCGGCCCATCCGAACCCCGGCACGATCCATCGCATGCCACATTTTGTGGACGCCGTAGACGCTGCGGTTGCGTTCCCACACCTGGTAGACCGCGTGCGCCTCGTAAGCTTCTGCCAGCACCGATTCGGGGACCTGGCCGGCTTGTTTGCGTGCGTAGTAAGTGGACGGGGCGATCTGCATCCCGTGCTCGGTGAGCACGCGGCAGATCGGGTCGACCCCGAACCTGGCTTTGTGAGCGTCGATGTACTCGACGATCACCGCAGTCGGCGGTCGACCTCCGCCGCTGCGAAAAACGCGGATGCTGTCTTCAAAATCTCATTTGCCCTACGTAATTCGGCATTCTCGCGCCGAAGAGCACGCACCTCGGACTCATGCTCGGCGACCGTCTTGGCGCCCTCGGCCGAGTCGATCGGGGCGTCCTTCTCGATCCAATTGCGTAGCGTCGCGGGGTTGATGTCGAGCAGTCCGCCGACGTGCTTGCGGGCGCTGAGTTTGGACTCACCCGCCTCCTTCAGACGGTCGTGATACATCCGAACCGCCCGCTCACGAGTCTCCTGATCGAACTTGCGTGGTGCAGCCATACCGACATTCTCCTGGTGAGATCACGGTCTCCACCAGACCCAGGACGGCTCAGCAGCAACCTCGCGTGCGCGACCTCGATCTTCCGTGCGGATATCACCAGCATCGTCGCACCGCGTACCCAAGTCACT
>NZ_JAZARS010000026.1:0-42957 GCF_036233855.1 Gordonia sp. Z-3 | reverse complement strand
GCCTTTCCGTTCGACTTGCATGTGTTAAGCACGCCGCCAGCGTTCGTCCTGAGCCAGGATCAAACTCTCCATGAAAAAACACTGAAACCAAAAAGTTTCAACACAATCAGGAAAGCAAAACCTGACAAAAACAATCCAAAAAACTGGCAAAAAACTCCACAAACATCCCACACACGAGGAGTGCAGGACATCCACAAAACCAATGCCACAAAAAATGGCATCAGACAATCCATCAACACACTATCGAGTTCTCAAAGAACACACACCCACCAGCACCACCTCACAGTGAGGCGAACTCCAGCAAGCTTCATGTTCGACCCCGGCGCTATTCAGGCCGCAACACAGCGACCTAGATACTACTCTCAGGGGCGGCCAGCTCGAACCCGGTCTCCACTCCCGTTCGACCTTTCGGCCTCCCGGGCGGCGCCGTGGCGCGCTGACTGGAGAAAAGTTACGCACATACGCCGTTAAACGCAAATCGCCTGGTCAGCGCCTGCTTCTGCGTGCACGAGATGCTCGTGATGGACAGATACCACTGGGGGTTGCTGACCTTCGGTGCCATCCTCGTTCTGTGTCACCGTCGTCGCACCTGGTGTTGCTGCACGGTGTGGCCTGCTCGGACCGCATCTGGCAGGACGTGGTCCCACTCGTGTCCGCACATCACGATGTCCATGCCCTGACTCTCCTTGGCCATCACGGCGGGCCGGCGATACAGCGCCATCCACCGCAGGTGTCTGACGTGGTGGACGCTGCCGAACGCGATCTCGATGACCTCGGCATCGACCGACCTCATCTGGCCGGGAACTCACTCGGCGGATGCATCGCGATCGAATTGGCTCGTAGGGGTCGCGCCGCGAGCGTGTGCGCGTTCTCGCCCGCCGGCTTCTGGTGGGACCGCGCCTCCCACCGACGACCAGCGAACGCCATTCGCGTATCTCGTGCTCTCACGCACCTCTTGCGTCCGGCCGCGCGTTTCGCGGCGAGATCCGCTTCGGTCCGGCGGCGGAGCCTGCGGCCGGTTGCACTTCACGGAGACCGGCTGACCGCCGCGCAGGTCCTCGACATGATCGACGATTCTCTCGACTGTCCATTCATGGGCGAGTACAGACCGGACGAGTGGGCACATCCTCTGGACCCGCTGCCCTGCCCGGTGACCCTGGCATGGGCACAGTTCGCTCGCCTCATCCCGGCGGCCACCTATGGTTCTACAGCGCGTGAACGGCTTCCTGGCGCGACATGGCTGCCGCTACCCGATGTCGGCCACATCCCGATGATCGACGACCCGGACCTGGTCGCCCGGACCATCCTCACGGTAACGGGCGGCGACGCCGCACAGTCCTGATGGACCGGTCAGCCTTGACACGAGTTCCGCGGAACACCGAACGCCGCGTAGGCCTCGCCGAGCCGTCGATCCTGGGGCCGCCCGAGGTTCAGCTTGTCCGACGATCGGGCACAAAGACCGTGTCCAGGCCGCCGCAGAAAATCAGCACGGTGTCGGCCATGAACTCGCGCCGCGATACACCGCATGCCCGCAGCGCCGGACCGTGATCGACAGCGACTACGACGATGACTGCCACCGCCATGAGACACCACAACTCCCGCATGACTTTTCGGGCCGGCGTCGGTGTGGCGTGGAAGCCGATGCGGAGACGGCGACCCTGGAAGGGGACGTGATGGCGTTCGTCGTCGAGTATCCGTTCGGCGACGTCGATCAGGACTGAATCGCGACCGCCGTCGGCCAGAGCGCGGTAGTAGCGAAGCGCAACGACTTCGGCGATGGTGAGCACCATCAGCTCGAGTCGTAGGCCCATCAATCTACGCAGGTGTACGAAGACGGTGTCCGACAGTGCGAGCGCTTCGTCCCGGGGCCACCCGCGTTCAGCAAGTGCGCCAGCATTCGCGCGTGATTCTGTTCCTCTGCGACAAAGAGTTCGACCGCGATCGCATAATCCGGGTCACCAGTGGCTCGGGCATTCTCGATCAGGTGCCGTCCGTCGCCACTCTCGCCCACCTGGAACTTCTGCAGACTCCGCGCCACCGCCGGGTCAAGCCGACTGCATGCAGACCACTTGGGCTGAGGGGCCGATGCTCGGCGAGCTGCCCGCTCGCGAAACTCATCCGACCAGCCGGTCGCCTCGACCTTAGGTGTCTTGTCGTGGTCCTTCACTCTTCTGAGCTGCCGGTAGTCGACGACGACATGTGCCTGCAACCGGTCGGGCCAGCAGCTAGCAAGCAAGCCCTACCCGCGCGCCATATCCACGAACTTGCTCAAATGCAGTTGGTGCGCAACGGTAATCGTCGCCGTCGGACCATTCCGATGCTTACCCAGGATGATGTCGGCCTCACCGGCGCGTGGGTCGTCGCGCTCGAAGGCGTCGGGGCGGTGCAGCAGGATCACCATATCCGCATCCTGCTCGAGTGAGCCCGATTCGCGCAGGTCAGAGACCTGCGGCTTCTTGTCTGTCCGCTGTTCCGGCCCGCGGTTGAGCTGACTGATCGCGACCACGGGAACCTCGAGTTCCTTTGCCAGCAGCTTCAATTGGCGGGAGAACTCGGAGACCTCTTGCTGGCGGGACTCGACCTTCTTGCCAGAGGTCATCAGCTGCATGTAGTCGACGACGACGAGGCGCAGGTCTTGGCGCTGCTTCAAGCGTCGCGCCTTGGCGCGGATCTCCATCATCGTCAGGTTGGGCGAGTCGTCGATGAACAGTGGAGCCTCGGAGATCTCGCCCATACGGCGGGCGAGACGGGTCCAGTCGTCGTCGGTCATCGATCCGCCACGCATGTCGCCGAGTTTGACCTTCGCCTCCGCCGACAACAGACGCATCACGATCTCGGTCTTGCTCATCTCCAGCGAGAACATGGCGCTGGTCAGCCCGTGATGGATTGAGCACGACCGCAGGAAGTCCATCGCCAGGGTCGAGTTGTGGGTGGGCACCATCGCCTCGCCGGCGAGGTACATGTGGTCGTCGTTGTCCACCTCGACGCAGCGCACCGGCACCGAGTCGATGGGCCGCACGTCGACCAGCCTGCGCACCCCGGCGCGTCGGCGGAGCTCCTTGTGCCGAATTGCCTTGTGGTGCACGGTGAACACATCGTCGTCGGCGTCCACACGCAGCCAGCCGGTGGCCGAGCGCTTGTAGCTGTACCCCAAACCCGCCACCAGGTCGGCGACGACGGCAGTCATGTGCCGCGTGGCGGCCGGCACCGTGATCCAACCGTCGTCGTCGACCGTGGCACGCGCGTCGAGCAACCCCGCGAGCAGTGCCCGACGCTGCGCGATCGACCCCCGCAGATACTCGAACGGGATGCGCCCGCCGAGATCGGCCATCAATGTCATTACGTCGACGGGGCCCTCGGCGTCGATCCGCATGCTGATCTCTGGATCGTCGAAGGCCATCCCCGCCAGCGCGGCGACGGTATAGGGCCCGTAGGCGAAGCGCTTACGCGGCAGATCCAATGGCTCGGTGTTGCGGACCACCGCGCACCCGACGTGGGCCCGCAGGGTGCCGGTGGTGACGGTCTGGCGTTTGCCGTCGATATCGGCCACCCACTGGTGCTCTTCGTCGGCGACGAGCATGGTGCCGTCGTTGAATTCGACCTCGTAGCAGGGGCGTTCGGTCATCACGTCGGTCGCGGCGACCACCCGCGTCGGTCGGCCCCGGGCGTCGAGCAGCTGATCGCCGACGCCGACGGTACCCATGGTGGTCCAGCCGGTGGGGGTGGGCAGCGGCGTGTCGAGTGCGAGCGCCTTGCCCACACCAGGTCGTGCGGCGACGATGATCATCTGCCCGGGATGCAGACCGTTGGTGATCTTGTCCAGATCCACGAAGCCGGTCGGCACGCCGAGTGAGATCCCGCCGCGCGAGGCGATGGAGTCGATCTCGTCCATCGTCGGTTGCAGCAATTCCTCGAGCGGCACATAGTCCTCGGCGGTGCGACGTTCGGTCACCTCGTACACCTCGGCCTGCGCACGGTCGACGACCTCTGCGACGTCCTGTCCATCGGCACCGGCATAGCCGAACTGCACGATGCGGGTTCCGGCCGTCACCAGACGACGCAGAATGGCCTTTTCCGCGACGATCTCGGCGTAATAGCCGGCGTTGGCTGCGGTCGGCACGGTGGAGATCAACGTGTGCAGATAGGGCGCTCCGCCGACCCGGCGCAGTTCACCGGCGCGCTCCAATTCGGCCGACACCGTGACCGCGTCGGCCGGCTCCCCCTTGCCGTACAGCTCGAGGATCGCGTCGTAGACCGCCTGATGCGCGGGTCGGTAGAAGTCCGCGGACCGAAGTTTCTCGACCACGTCGGCGATGGCGTCCTTGGACAGCAGCATGCCGCCGAGCACCGACTGCTCGGCCGCCATGTCTTGGGGCGGTTGCCGCCCGAAGTCCTCCGCGGGAACGTCGTCGTTCCGACGGCCAGCTCGTCCACCGGACACCGGCTCCAAATGGCCCGGTTCATGCCCGCGGTCATCGACTACTGCCACCCGTGTCAAACCTCTCGCAGTACTTGCACCACTCGACCTCGAGTGGGTCCGACTCTGTGGCGTCTGCGGCGTGTGCCGCCGACGTCGGTCGTGCTTGCCTCCGTGGTATCCGGTGGCACCGACAGGTTTCCCCGACGGACCCCGAGCGCTCACGCAGAAGCACTGACGGAGCACATTAGATCCCCGATCCGCGCCCGCTCAAACGCACTTGTGCACAACACTGTCAGCAAACTGTGGACGGACTGTGGACGCGATCGGGAGTGTTGTTAACCCCCTGTGCACAACATGGGGAAACACTTCCTGTGGACAAATATCGTCGCAGGTCACGGGCATAATGCTTCATCCACAGTGGGCGTGGAAAATTCCCTCGGCGTGTCACGCGGAGCGACGGAATCGGCGTGTTGCGTTCAAGGATCAACCACGCGTTGCCAACAACTCGGTAAACATCGGATGTGACCCGGGTAACACCTGGTCAATGCGTCCGCCAGGTATCAGGCCGGAGTGGGTCGACTGTCCACAGAATCGCTACGACCGGGCCCGCGCACCTCGCACGTGTGCTGGAATGGTCGGCGTGGGGAGGCAACAACTTCTGCGCCAATTGCGCACACACCGACCGCGGCGCACCGTGGCCACGATCATCGCCGCGTTCGGCGTCGCCGTGGTCACCGTGCTGACGGGTCCCGCGCCGAGTTCGTCGGCCGCCCCTCCCGGCCCGACACTGCCGGTCGAGTTCGACCTGGCCCGATATCAGCCGGTCAATCCCGAGCAGTACCGCTCCCTGGCCTACGTCGACAACGGTCGCGGATTCTTGCGGGTCGGACGCTGGATGTGTCAGATCGGTCCTGGCTACCGCTACGTGGGTTGTCAGGGGCATCCGGCGACGGCGCCGGCGGGGATCCGAGGCGCGGCGATCTCCGGTGATCAGCAGGGTCCGTGGTGGGTGCCGCCGGCCACCACGTATCGCTTCGGTGCACCGTCGGGTTTCGTGCCGCCGACGTTGTCGGTGGGCAGCAGAGTCACCCTCTACGGCGTCACCTGCACCGCGCCTCGAGCCGATGTCGTGGCCTGCCGAACCGGCTCGCGGGCGCTGATCTTCACCCCGGGCTGGCACAAATTCTTCTTCCCCAGTGGCGACACCGCGCACAGCCCGAATCCGGCGCCGCGCTATCTGCCGCCGCGACTGCAGTACTGGAATCAGTTGCCGGCGTCCCCGGTTTCGCCGCGCTGACGGTTCCCGGGGTCCACGGTCAGATGAAGGACCGGAGTTGTGTGGCGAAATCGAACACCCAAGCATGCGAGCGTCGATGCGCCTGACTGCGTGACGGAGGTGCGCTCGCGCGAGCGGCAGCGGCAGCAACCCTCCGCTCGCGGCGTTCGACCATGCGTTGGGTCCGTTCTCGGGCCGCGATGACCTGGCGTTGCTCGTAGCGTGCGAAATCGATCGACGGCTGAAAGAAGTAGACGAGCACGGCGACGATCGCGCCGGCGATGATGATGGTGATGAGCATGGCGAACGTCTCCTGCATGGCTGTGATGTGTTGTCGCACGAGCCCTGTGGACGTTCGCCTCGTTGCGCCCATCCGGTCCCCCCGGATATGGCGAACTCGTGGGAATGACGCTACGGCGGGTTTGCGGGTGTGCCACGCGTACTGCGCTACGCGAGTTTGACGGGTGGGGGCGTCATCGGTCTTCCGACTACGCAGGTGGGATCTTCGTCGTGGTGGGTGGCGCTGGTCTCGATACGTCCTCGCCTAGCGGCTCGGACTACTCGACCAGCAGTTGGGACTCGACGCTCGCACTACTCCTTGGATCGAGTAGCTGCGAACGGAGTGAGTGGCGTATCGAGATCCTTGGATCGAGTAGCTGCGAACGGAGTGAGTGGCGTATCGAGAACGACCAGGTCCGATAACCGGGCACGGAAGAATATGGGCGACACCGAGAGCGGCAATTTTTCGGGGTGGGTAAAGTTCTTCTCACGTTGAACAAGCAGCGACCCGGCACCGCCGTGTGATCGTTGCTGGCCGGGTCTTGAGCCGGTGAGAGGTCCTCCGACTTGAAATTCGACAGAGTCGACAGCGCTCGACTCCAGCGTCAGATCGCCGATCTGATGGAACGGGTGCAACGCCATGCCGAGACCGACGTATCGCTGGCCCTCGACGACCTTGCCGTCGGTGCGGCCGGGTTGATCCCGGGCGCACAGTACGCGGCGGTCACCGTGACCACCGAGAAGAACATCGTGGACACGCCTGCATCCACCCACTGCAATCCGGCGATCCTCGACGACATCCAGCACAGCGTGCACGAAGGCCCCTACCTGCAGCTCGTCGCGGACAAGGAGCCGATCCGGATAGACGATCTGGCGCAGGAGACGCGCTGGCCCACCTACTGCCGGCTGGCCCTCGAGCGCACCCCGATCCGATCGCTGCTGAAGTTCCCGCTCGCCGGTTCGACGCACACGCTCGGCGCGCTGACGGTGTGCGCCGACAACCCACACGCCTTCGACGAGGACGCCTTCGACGTCGGCCACGCCTACGCCACGCATGCGTCGCTGGCGTGGGATGCGCTGCGCCGCAAAGAACAATTCGCCATTGCCCTGGCGACCCGCGACATCATCGGCCAGGCGAAGGGCATCATCATGGAGCGTTATCGCTGCAGCGCCGACCACGCCTTCGGGCTGCTCAAAAAGCTGTCACAGGAGTCGAATCGGCCACTGCGCGATGTGGCGCGCCAACTCGTGGATGTCGATGCCCCGGTGGCCGAAGCGGGCGACGCCGGCGTGTGACGCCGCCCGTGCAGCGCCCCGACGCAACGATGCCGGCCGGCCCCCAGAGGGACCGGCCGGCATCGTTGAACGACCAGAGGTCGGGTCAGCCTGCGACGACCGCGAGCTCGACGGTCGCCCGCACGTCCGGGTGCAGGTTCACCACGACCGGGTAGTTGCCGGTGGCCTTGATATGGCCCTTCGGCAGCTCCACGTTGCGCTTGTCGACGGCCGGCCCACCGGCCGAGCGGATCGCACTGGCGACGTCAGCGGCGGTCACCGAACCGAACAGCTTGCCCGAGTCGTGGGTCTTGACACCCAGCGAGACCTCGGCGAGGCCCTCGATGGCCTGCTTCAGCTCGTTGGCGTGCTCGAGTCCACGGACCTCGCGGGCAGCCTGCACGCGACGGATGTCCTCGACCTGCTTCTCCGCACCACGGGTGGCCTTGATGGCCAGCCCGCGGGGCAGCAGGTAGTTGCGGCCGTAGCCGTCCTTGACCTCGACGGAGTCGCCGGCCTCGCCGAGGTTCTCCACGGCGGCGGTCAGGATGAGTTTCATATCAGTCCCCTTCCCGCTCAGCGTCCGGTCGAGGTGAACGGCAGCAGCGCCACCTCACGCGAGTTCTTCACGGCCACAGCGACATCGCGCTGGTGCTGCACGCAGTTGCCGGTCACACGACGCGACCGGATCTTGCCGCGATCGGACAGGAAACGGCGCAGCAGCGCAGTGTCCTTGTAGTCGATGACGGCCTTCTTGTCTTTGCAGAAGCTGCACGCCTTGGTCTTGGTGACCTTCTCGACGCGAGGCTTCCGGCTGCTCTTTGCCTTTGCCATTGGTACTCCAGTGTGTTTCTAGAAAGGTGGTTCGTCGTCCCCGCCACCGAACGATCCGCTGCTCGCGGGGGCGCTGCCCCAAGGATCGTCGGCAACCTGCTGACCTCCTCCGCCGCCGCGGCTACCGCCGCCGCCGGAGGAGAATCCGCCGCCTCCGCCGCCACGCGAGGCCTTGTTGACCTTCGCGGTGGCGTATTTCAGCGAGGGACCGATCTCGTCGACCTCGAGTTCCACCACAGTGCGCTTCTCACCCTCACGGGTTTCGAACGACCGCTGCTTGAGGCGGCCCTGCACAACGACCCGGGTTCCCTTGGACAGGCTTTCCGTCACGTTCTCCGCGGCGTCACGCCAGATGTTGCAGCGGAGGAACAGCGCTTCGCCGTCCTTCCACTCATTGGTCTGACGATCAAAGGTCCGCGGCGTGGAGGCCACCGTGAAATTGGCCACCGCGGCGCCCGACGGCGTGAACCGCAGTTCCGGATCGGCGGTCAGGTTACCTACGACGGTGATGACGGTGTCGCCTGCCATGTGTCTCCCCTTGGGTCGTGGTTGGGCACTCGTTGATCGACGCGTACCGGGATGTTGGGTTCAACCCTAGAGCCCGGCACCGACTGCATTGGTGTCGATCGAGGAACTGTGGATTACTTCCGCAGGACCTTGGTGCGCAGCACCGACTCGTTCAGCTTGAGCTGGCGGTCGAGCTCGGTGACCGTTTTGGGCTCCGCGTTGAGGTCGATGACCGCGTAGATGCCCTCGTTGTGCTTGGCGATCTCGTAGGCGAGACGGCGCTTGCCCCAGATGTCGACACCATCCACCTTGCCGCCATCCGTGCGGACAACGTTGAGGAAAGTATCCAGTGAGGGTGCGACGGTGCGCTCGTCCAGATTCGGATCGAGAATGACCATCAATTCGTAGTGACGCATAAGACCACATCACCTCCTATGGGCTAGGTCGGCCACGGACTGTCCGTGGCAGGAGGGTCGCCTGCGTCGGCAACCGCTCCAAGATACACGACACACCCCTGACCAGCGAAATCGATGCGCGATCACGAACTTCGCGAGAGCCCTCGGGCGCTTTGTGCGTTTGTGACAACGGCTGACTCAGACTTCGTTCCGGCAGGACGTGGTTTGGATCACAGTGCGCCGATTAGCGTCATTCATCACATATTCCAGACCGCGTGAAGGTGAGTGATGACAGCTTTCGACTATCTGCCGTGGCGGCTCGCCGGTCTATCGGGTTCGGCACCGGCGGTGTCCGACGACCGGATAAGCCTGACGCACAGCGAGTTTGACGACCGCGCCGCGGCGGTCGCACAGCAGCTGCGAGATACCGGGGTCGGGGTGGGCGACGTCGTTGCGGTCATGTTGCCCAACCGCGCCGAACTGGTGATCGTGGTCGCCGCGGCTTGGCGGATCGGCGCTGCGGCCACCCCGATCAACCCGGCGTTCACCGCCGCGGAGGCGTCGCGGCAATTGGACGATTCACGTGCCCGCGTCGTCGTCACCGTCGACGGGCACTCTCCGCACCCCGATGCGACCGCGATAGGCGTCGACGACCTCGCCACCGAGATCACCGTCGACGTCCCGCCGCGCGAACCCGGACCCGACGACCTGGCGCTGGTGATCTACACCAGCGGGTCGACCGGCCGGCCGAAGGGTGCGATGCTCACCCACGCCAACGTAGACGCGATGACGTCGATGATGGTCGACCATTTCGGCCTCACCCCGGCCGACCACTGCATGCTGATCCTGCCGCTGTTCCACGTGAACGCGCTGATGGTCTCCACGTTCGCGCCACTGCGCGCCGGCGGGCACGTCACCATCGTCGGCTCGTTCTCGGCAAGCCGGTTCTTCGACGACCTGGCACGGTTGCGGCCCACCTACTTTTCCGCGGTACCAACCATCTTCGCGTTGCTCGCCGCAACACCGGCCGACGTCGAGCCGGACACGTCGTCGGTACGTTTCGCGGTCTGCGGTGCCGCGCCGGTGTCCGAGGAGCTGCTGGCTGCGGTGTCGGATCGGTTCGGCTTCACCATGGTCGAGGGGTACGGCCTCACCGAGGGCACCTGCGCGTCGGCGTGCAACCCGGTCGACGGGATCCGCAAACTCGGCACCGTCGGCCCGGCCATCGCCGGTCAGCAGATCCGCATCGTCGACCCCGACGGCAACGACGTACCAGCGGGTGAACGCGGTGAGGTGCTGATCGGCGGGCCTACGGTGATGGCCGGCTACCTCAATAACCCGGAGGCCACCGCCGCCACGATCGTCGACGGATGGCTGCACACCGGCGACGTCGGCATCCTCGACGCCGACGGCTACCTACAGGTCGTGGACCGCATCAAGGACATGATCATCCGGGGCGGGGAGAACCTCTATCCCAAAGAGATCGAGTCGGCCCTCGCCAGCGCACCAGGCGTACTCGAGGTGGCCGTCGTCGGCCGACCCGACACCCTGCTCGGCGAGGTTCCGGTCGCCTACGTGGTGGGCTATCCGGACGCCGACGTCTCGGCCGACGAGCTGCGCGCGCACTGCGCCGATCATCTGACGCGCGTGAAAGTGCCCGCCGAGATCACCGTGCTGCCGGCCTTGCCCAAGAACCCGGTGGGCAAGATCGACAAACCCACGCTGCGAGCACGACTCATGGCCGTCTGAGCCCGGTCGACGGTCGTCACCCACGGCCGCCGGCCTCAACCACCGAAGACCGCACACACGAACACCTCGTCGTGCGGCGATACCCCCTACCCGAAAACACCTGACAGGAAAGGACTCCCCATGGGATTCAAGACAGCCGAGATGCCGCCGGTGGACCCGGCCGAGTTCGGCTCGATGCCGTTCATGGCGCGGATGAAGCTGTTAGCCGTGCACTGGGCCGAACACGGCTTCGGCGGCCCGAAACAGCTCAACATGCTCTACATCTACAAGATGGCCTTCTACGCCATCGTCGGCGTCGCGCTGGTGGGCCTGACGACACCCGGGTTGGGCGGGTTCGCCGAGTTCACGTCCTGGTGGACCGAGCCGATCGTCTACATCAAGCTGATGGCCTGGACGGTGCTGTTCGAAGTACTCGGACTGGCCTCCTCATCGGGTCCGCTGGCGTTCAAGTTCTCCCCGTTCATCGGCGGTTGCCTGTACTGGCTCAAACCGGGCACGATCCGGGTGCCGGCCTGGCCGGGCAAGGTGCCCTTCACACGCGGCGACACCCGGCAGTACTGGGATATCGCGATCTACGCGCTGATCCTGGCGAACCTGGTGTTCCTGGTGGTCTTCCCCGGCACCCAAACCGCGCGGGTCCCGGGCAGTGAGGCCGGCCTGCCACCGCAGTGGGCGATGTTCAGCTACATCGGCCTCATCGTCGCGATGGGCTTGCGCGACAAGACCGTCTTCCTCGCCGCCCGTTCCGAGCAGTATCTGGCGGCACTGTTCGTCTTCGCCGCGGCCGGCTCGGTGGTCGACATGATCGTCGCAGCCAAGATCTTCATGTTCGCCAGCTGGTTCGGCGCCGGCATCTCGAAACTGGGCCGCCACTTCAGCCCCGTCATCGCCGCGATGGTGTCCAACACGCCGTGGATCACCTCGACCCGCCTCAAGCGCAAGCTCTACCGCGACTTCCCGCGCGATCTACGACCCTCACACCTGAGCAGCTCGATCGGGCACGGCTTGGGCACCGTCGTCGAACTGGCGCTGCCGTTGATCCTGCTGTTCTCGACCAACAGGTGGCTGACCCTGGCCGCGCTGATCGGCATGCTCGGTTTCCACTTCTTCATCATCTCGACGTTCCCGCTCGCGGTGCCGCTGGAATGGAATGTGTTCTTCATGTTCTCGGCCTGGTTCCTGTTCTGGCTGCACCCGGCCGGTGAGGGCTGGGCGGTGACCGACATGAGCACCGGCTGGTTGATCTTCGCCATCGTCGCGGCGGCGACGTTCCCGGTCCTGGGCAACCTCCGACCCGACCTGGTGTCGTTCCTGCCGTCGATGCGGCAGTACGCCGGCAACTGGGCCTCGGCGGTCTGGGCGTTCCGCGGCCGCCACGCAGAGGAGAAGCTGAACACCTATCTGACCAAGTCCAACGCCAACCAGATCGATCAACTCACCGCGGCCTACGGCTCGGAGGTCGGCGAGATCTTCATGCAGAAGGCCGTCGCGTGGCGGACGATGCACTCGATGGGTCGTGCATTGATCTCGCTGCTGATGCGCCACACCGACGACCTCGACAATTACGTCGTCCGCGAGGGTGAGTTCGTGTGCACCACGCTGATCGGCTGGCAGTTCGGCGACGCCCATCTGCACAATGAGCGCACCATCGCCGCGGTCCAGCGCCGCTGCAACTTCGCTCCCGGCGAGCTGATCGTCACCTGGACCGAATCGCAGCCGATCCACAAGAACTACGTGACATACAAGGTCATCGACGCAGCGCTCGGCGTGGTGGAACGCGGCACGTATGTGGTCAAGGACGCCACCGAGGAACTGCCGTGGCTGCCGAACGGTCCGATCAA
Source organism: Gordonia sp. Z-3 (assembly GCF_036233855.1). Taxonomy (NCBI): domain Bacteria; kingdom Bacillati; phylum Actinomycetota; class Actinomycetes; order Mycobacteriales; family Gordoniaceae; genus Gordonia; species Gordonia sp. Z-3. The sequence goes on along the minus strand of NZ_JAZARS010000026.1, from coordinate 30,381 downwards.
GCACACGATCACCTGGACCCGGCCCGGCTATGTGGCACCGTCGGACGGCTCCGCATATGTGACCGCCGGGGCTGCCACGACCGCCGACATCGAGGTCACCGCCGAGCCTAAGGTGGGTGCATGACACAGGGCGTCGTGGTCGGTAGCGGGCCGAACGGGCTCGCTGCCGCCATCACGCTGGCCGCCGCCGGCGTCTCGGTCACCGTCCTCGAGGCGGCGCAGACGCCCGGCGGTGGCACCCGATCCGCTCAGGTCACGGTGCCTGGACTGCTGCACGACGAGTGTTCGGGCTTTCATCCGCTGGCCACCGACAACCCGTTCACCCGGCGATTCGATCTCGCTGCTCACGGATTACGTTGGGCACTACCGCCGGTGCAGTACGCGCATCCGCTCGATGGCGGGCGCGGGGCTGCCGTCCACCGATCGGTGACGACGACGGCGCAGGGCCTCGGCGTCGACGGCGACCGATACGCGCGCGTGTTCGGCCCGCTCACCGATCGGTTCGACGCGATCGCCACCGAATTCCTGCAGCCGATGCTGCATCTGCCGCGCCATCCCATCGCGCTGGGTCGGTTCGGTGTCCTCGCCGCTCCCCCAGCGACCTGGGTGGGCCGCCTGTTCTCCACCGATGAAGCGGCCGCATTGTGGGCGGGGGTGGCAGCGCACGCATTTCATCCCTTGTCGACGCCGCTGTCGTCGGCGATCGGGGCCGCGTTGGGCACCGCCGCGCATCGCTTCGGCTGGCCCGTCGCGGTGGGTGGGTCACAGGCCATCGGGGCTTCGATGATGTCGCTGTTGACATCGCTGGGCGGGCGGGTCGAGACCGGGGTGACGGTCTCGAGCCTCGACGACCTCGGCGATCCCGACATCGTCCTGCTCGACACCGCTCCCCGTGCCGCCGCGGCGATCCTCGGGGCGCGGCAACCGCCGCGCATCGCCCGGGCCTACCGCCGGTATCGGCATGGCCCGGCGGCCTTCCAGGTGGCATTCGCGGTGCGCGACGGCGTGCCGTGGTCGTTCGCGCCGGCGCGGCAGGCCGGCACCGTACATGCGGTCGGCGACGCCGCCGCCGTGGTGACCGCCGAACGCGAGGTGTGGCATGGGCGCATGCCGGACGAGCCGTTCCTCCTCGTCGGCCAGCAGTATCTCGCCGATCGCGACCGGTCGGTGGGCGACATCCATCCGGTCGACGTATACGCCCATGTACCCGCCGGGTTCCGCGGTGATGCGCGGCATCAGATCATCGACCAGATCGAACGGTTCGCACCTGGCTTTCGCGAGCGGATCGTGGCCACCCATATCCGCGCGACCGCCGACATCACCGCCGACAACGCGAACTACGTCGCCGGCGACATCATCACCGGCGCGAACACCCCCACACAGCTGATCTTCCGGCCGCGGGTCGCGGCGAACCCGTACGCGACGGGCGTGGAAGGCGTATATCTGTGCTCGGCCGCCACCCCGCCCGGTGCGGGCGCCCATGGGATGTGCGGATGGCATGCGGCCCGATCCGCGCTGCGACATCGAGGTTTGCTCGACGCACTGGACCGGCCGAGCGAGCCGATGGCCGCCGACCTGAAGCGGCCGCGATGAGCAGCGGGTCGCTTCAGCGTCGTCTTGTCTCGCCGAATGCACCGGAGGCGGCCGAAGTGCATCGTCTGGTCGCCGTGGTGGGCGACCGTTTGCAGGCGCGCTTCGCCGAGATCAACGCGTCGATGAATGCGGCCATCGAGGCCGGCATGGACGAACTCACCGAACCGGATCTGCTCGACATGCTGCACGCCAGCGTAGAAGGCAACATCACCACGATCCTGCAGATGATCCGCAACGACATCCCGCTCGACCACGTGCAGCCCATCACCGCGGCCACCGAGTACGCCGACCGGCTGGGGCAGCGCGGCATCCCGGCGTCGTCGTTGCGGCGCGCCTACCACTTCGGGTCCGACGATCTGCTCGCGTTCATGTTCGAGGAGGTCCGCGGACTCGACTGTCCGCCGGAGATGCAACTGCATGTGTTGCATCACCTGTCGGGGTGGATGCACAAGTACGTGGACTGGATCACCGGGGTGGTGCTGGAGATCCACGAAGAGGGCCGACGGTTCTCGGTCGAGCAGAACGCCACCGTGGTGTCGGCGATGGTGGGCAAGGTGCTGCGCGGCGAGGACCTGACGGCCGGCGAGTTCGCACTGCGAACGGGTTACTCGCTGCAACCACTTCATCTTGCGGCGACATTGTGGATCGATCGCGCCAACCCGGGTAGCGACGACACCGGATTGCTGGAGACGACGGCACGAGAGATGGCCGGCCGTCTGGGGTGTGTGCGACCGCCGTTGTTCACCGTCGTGGACCGCAGCACGGCGTGGGTCTGGTTCGGTTCCCCCGCAGATGTGGACCCGACGAATGACGCGGTGCTGCGCTCCGTCACCGCCGCAGTGCCCGGTCTGCGGGTGGCTTTCGGCGCCCCCGCGTCGGGCACCGACGGGTTCCGTAGCAGCCACGATCAGGCCGAGGCCATCAAACATGTGGCCATCGTGTCCACCAACCCGGCGATGAGCGTCGTCGGGCACAACGTGGAAGGGATGGCGGTGGTGGCGGTTCTGGCCCGAGACCTCGACGCCACCCGACGGTGGGTGCACGACGTCCTCGGCCCGCTGTCGCTCGATACCGACGCGGCCGCGCGTCTGCGGGAGACCGTGCGCACGTTCCTGGCTTCTGGCAACAGCTACGTGACCACCGCCGAGAAACTGAATATGCACCGCAACACGGTGAAGTATCGCCTCGGGCGTGCCACCGACGAATTGGGCCGGCCGCTGTCCGAACACCGCCTGGACACCGAGCTGGCGCTGCACGTCGCCGAAATCCTGGGTTCCGTGGTGCTCACCGGGTCGTCATGAGCACGGGAAACCCCAACGGACGCCAAGGCCTCCTGAAATCAGCTCCGTGAGCGTCGTCCGAGGGGATATCCCCTCGGACGAGTCTCAGGGAGCTGATTTCAGTCAGCGTCATGCGGCACCGCCGGCCGCCGGATGGCGACGAGCGCCACGTGTGTCCAGGCCCGACCGGTGTCGGGCGCCGGGTGCCACTTAGCCTGTAGGCCATGTCCGCATCCCCCGCCGCGCCGGCGCGCTTCGGTCACGCGTTGCTGGCCGGGCGCGGCCGGATGGCGCTCATCCTCGTCGTCTCCCTGTTGGCCACCTGTCTGACGATGTGGTGGAGCTATCAGGTCAAGATCAAATGCGGCGGCGCCCCGTTCCTCGACGAGGGCCGCAGCTCGCACTGGCCGGTCGGTGACCCGGATGCGGTGATCCCCTGCTACTCCGACCTGATGTACCTGTGGATCGGCCGAGACATCAACAATCATGTGTTTCCGTTCATCCACGGTGGCATCACCCCGCACGGCAAGCTGTTCGGCGGCGTCGTCGAATACCCGGTGCTGTCGGGGATGCTGATGTGGCTGGGCGCGATCGGCGCGCACACCGACACCGAGTTCTTCCAGCATTCGGTGTGGCTACTGGTGCCGTTCGGGCTGGCGATCACCGTGATGTTGGCGTTGATGACCCGCTGGTGGGTGCTGCTGTGGGCGGCCACCCCACCCCTGGTGCTCTACGCCTTCCACAACTGGGAGCTGCCGGTGGTCGCGACCGCGGTCAGCGCGGTGGCGGTGATGGCGTGGGGATCGACGATCAGTCCGCGAACCGGGGAACGTCGCCTGTCGGTGCGGACCGCGGCGATCCTGGCGGCGATCCTGCTGGGCATCGGCTTCTGTCTGAAGCTCTATCCCGGCTTCTTCGTACTGCCGCTGGCCATCTACGTCCTCACCTACGGCGCGGGGGCCGGCCCCGGCGGCGCGGCCCCGCTGCGCCGGAAGATCGATTGGGTGGGAGCGGCCTGGGTGGCGGTGGCCGCGACCCTGACCGTGATCGCGATCCAGTTGCCGTTCATGGTCCTCGGTTTCGAGGGCTGGCGGGCGGCCCTGTCGTTCCAGGGCCAACGCAAGGCCGACGTCGACACCAACTCCATCTGGTACTGGGGTCTGCGTCACTTCACCGGCGGCCAGAACGACACCTACAACACACTGGTCGGACTCTTGTCGCCGATGCTGATCGTCGCCGCCTTCGCGCTGGCGGTGTTCCTGGGCTGGCGGGTCTACCAGCGCGAGGGCGTCTACCCCTGGATCGGGGTGTCGGCATCGATGCTGGCTGGATTCATGCTGTTCCACAAGGTGCACTCGCCGCAGTACACGCTGTGGATTCTGCCGTTTTTCGTGTTGCTGCAGGTGCGGTGGCCGGTGATCGCCGCGTATCTGATCGCCGACTTCATCCTCGACACCACCATCTTCCGGCTGTTCGGGATCTACACGTCCGGTTCGCCGATGAAGTGGTGGGTGATCACCGGCGTCAACGTGGGAGTGTGGGTGCACGCGGTGGTGCTGGCCTACCTGATCTTCGCGTTTGTCCGGGCGCCGCTACGTGAACCGCTGGCCTCCTTCGGTCGCCGGGTCCGGCCGCCGGAACCCGACCTGGTCACGACATCGTGAGCGCCTGGCTGGGCACGGAACCGCTGTCCATGGGCCGGGTGACGCTGCGGCCGTTGGTGTCCGACGATGCCGAAGCGCTGGCACAGCTCGTCGACGACCCCGATCGGTTCCGCTGGGTACCGGGCGTGCCGACGGACCCGGAGTCGAGTCGGCGGTGGCTGGAGAGCGCGCGCGCCGACCCGTCGTATCGGGTGGCCTACGCCGTCATCGACAACACCGACGGGCGTCTGGTCGGTTCGACGAGCTACTACGAGATCGACCCGTACAACCTGGCGGCCACGATCGGCTACACCTTCTATGCCGAAGATGTACAGGGCACGACGATCAACCCGACGGCCAAGTTCCTGCTGATGCGGCACGCTTTCGAGGACTGCGGCGCGGTGCGGCTGGTGTGGCACACACATGAGCACAACGCCCAGTCGCGGGCCGCGATCGCCAAGCTGGGTGCGACCTTCGAAGGGCTGCTCCGCAAACACCGACGCTTCGGAGACGGGTGGCGCACGACCGCGCAGTACGCGATGACCGACGACGATTGGCCGACGGCGAGGGCAGGCCTGATGGAGCGGATTTCCGGGTAGACGAATCCCTACGGATTCTCGGTGTGATCGGGGTGGCCGTGAGTGCGGCGTTGTTCTTTCATCCGCGCTTCGTGCAGGTGCCGCACACCGTCCATCAACTCATCGCGCACGCGCTGGTCGGCCGCTCGGAACGGCAACCAGTAGGTGTCGTCGAACTCTTCGACGACCTGAAAGGTCCACCGTCCGTTGAGCACGTTGCGCCCGACCATCTCGGTCTCGAGCGCGTCCGCGAGGTCGGTGTGGCCGTCGGCACGCAGGGCATCCACCGCCTCGCCCAGCACCAGATCGGCGTGTCCGATCAGCTGATGGAAGCTGTACAGGTGACCACGGGCCCGTTCGACGTACTCCAGGGCTTCGGAGACCTTCCCGGCCGCTTCGGCGGTGGTATCGGAGACTTGTTCGGCACGATCTGGCATGCCTTCAGTGATACCCGAGCGGGTTCATCGCCAACCCGTGATCAGAATTCGCCGGCGACGAGGACCCGGGTACGGCCCGTGACACCACCGGCGAGGATGGTCTTGATCGACTTGGGTAGGTCGGTGACCGCGACGTCGGTGGTCACGTCGTCGAGGTGACGCGGCCGCAGTTCGCCCTCGAGTTTGGCCCACAACGCGCGGCGGTTGACGATCGGCAGCTGTACCGAGTCGATGCCGGCGAGGGTGACGCCACGCAGGATGAACGGGTGGACCGTCGTCGGGAGGTCGGCGCTGCCCGCCAGACCGGAGGCGGCCACCACACCGCCGTACTTCAGCGTGCTCAGGGCGTAGGCGAGGGTGGCGCCGCCAACACAGTCGACGACGGCCGCCCACCGCGTCTTGCCCAGCGCACGGACCTTCTCGCCCTCCTCGGGAAGTCGGCCGATGATCTCGGTGGCACCGAGGGTGTGCAGCAGGTCGGCGGCATCGGCCTTGCCGGTGGAGGCGATCACCTCGAACCCGGCCGCGGCCAACAGGTCGACACTGACACTGCCGACCCCGCCGGTCGCCCCGGTGACCAGGACCGGACCGTCGGACGGGGTGATGCCGTGCGCGGTCAACACCTCCACGCTCATCGCGGCGGTGAAGCCCGCGGTGCCGATGGCCGCAGCATCCTTCGCCGACAACCCGGACAGTTTGACCACCATGTCAGCGGGCAGTCGTGCGGTGTCGGCGTAGCCGCCGTGGCGGCCGGTACCGATGTCGTAGCCGTGGGCCACCACCACATCACCCTGGGAGAACTGCGGCGAGCTGCTCGAGCGGACGGTGCCGGCGAGGTCGATGCCGGGAATCAACGGGTATGACCGGGCCACACCGCCTTTCGGAGACACCGCGAGCGCATCCTTGAAGTTCACGCCCGAGTACTCGACGGCGATCTCGACGTCGCCGTCGGGCAGGAAGCTCTCCTCGACGGTTTCATGAACGAGGTCGATGTTGCCGTCGTCGTCCTGATGTGCCACCAGCGCTTGTACGTCACCCATGTATCGCACCCTACTGAAGCGCATCGGCCGGTGGGTCCGGCACGACGACCCGGGAGGCGCGGATACTCACCAGCCGCCGCAGGAAGAGCTCTTCGTCGAGCCCTTTGCGACGCATCCAGGACGTCACCTCGGTGTTGCACTTGCTGGCATTGCAGGAGCGGCAGGCAGGGACCACGTTGAGTTCGGTGTAGCGTCCACCGACCGAGAGCGGCTGGATGCAGTCACGCTGGAGGACGGTGTCGGTGCGGCCACAGTAGGCGCATCCGCCCCAGGCCGTCTTGATCTCCTGCCACTGCAACGGGCTCAGGTCGTTGTCGGCGAGGCGCATTCGGCGCTGCCGTTTACGTCCCGCTCGCGCTCGCCGGGAGCCGCCACGTGCCATAGCGCCGAGCCTAATATCGGCCGGACCGACGACGACGCAGGCACGCGGGGATGCTGTCGACGCGACACCGGGTTCTGTCGGCGGGATTGCGGGTTCCGTCGGCGGGATTGCGGGTTCCGTCGGCAGAGATCAGGGCGCCGTCGGCGTGAGGTCGGGCGCCGGGCCCGGCGGGGCCGGGGGGCCGGGGCTGGGCGTTGACTCGACGGCGGCGCGGCGACGTCCGCCGCGCACAGTGAATCGATCCGGGGCACCGTCGAGGACACCGCCGGCGGGGTCATCCAGCAGATGCTCGGGCCCGGGGTCGCGGTCGTCGCGACGCGGATTGCGCACAAGATCGTCGGCCGGGTGCCAGATCTGCCACAAGACCACCGCGCACAGCCCGATCACCATCAGCGCGCGCAACACGATCACCGCGGTGAACCACTCGTCGGGTAGCCAGCGGCGGTCGGCGTCGAGATACAACGACATCCGCGGCACCCACACCAGTGCGTCCACGAACATCCAGGCGAACAACAAGCGAGTGTGCGGAATCGCGAGCACCGCCAACGGCACCAACCACAGCGAGTACTGCGGACTCCACACCTTGTTCACGAGCAGGAATCCGGCCACCAACAGGAACGCCAACTGCGCCAACCGAGGTCGTTGTGGCGCACCGAGCGCCACGGCCCCGACGCCGAGCGCGACGAGCACGAGCAGGCCCAGCGAGACCACGTTGAGCACCGTGACGTTCCACTGGAATCCGACTGCGGAGCTGATCACGCGATAGAGACTGTCGCTCTCGGCAGCGCGATCGGAGTTGTAGCGGAAGAACTCCCACCAGCCCTGCGGGTAGAGGATCAGGATCGGCAGATTGACGCCCACCCACACCAGCACGGCGGTGGCCGCAGCTTGCGCGAACTCCCGTAACCGCCCCGAGCGCAGACACAATACGAGCAGCACACCCAGCAACAGCACTGGATACAGTTTCGCGGCCGTGCCCAACCCTATGAAAAGACCGGCCAGCCAAGGCTTTCGTCGAGCCCAACACAGAACCGCGAGCGCAACCATGGCGGTGGCGATGGCGTCGAAGTTGGTGAATGCGTGCACCACCACCAGGGGTGAGAGTGCCGCGATCCAGGCCGCCCAGATACGGCGGCGCGCGGTGAGCGCGGTGGCCCAGATGGTGACCAGCCAGAACAGGGCGAGTCCGAGTGCCGCGAGGTCGAAGAACAGCACGACGTCGAGAGCGGCAGGCACACCCCATTTCTCGTGCGCCGACAGCCAGGCGCGCGCGACCGTCGCCATGCCGTACATGTACATGCCGGTGATGACCGGGTACTCCATGTACCGCTTGATCTGCTGGCCGTCGGGGCCTTGCTCGTACCAGAAGGTGCGGTACGGGAAGGCGCCTTCATTGAGGCGTTCGGCTCCGAACAGCCCGATCACATCCGAGTAGCAGAGGTTGGTGTACTGGCGCTGATCGTCCCAGTCGAGCCGCAGTTCGGTGCCGGCCGGGGAGTTCTCGTCGGCCGGTGCCTGCTGGAGGCAACTGGCCTTGCCGAACCAGCTCACCGCCAACGCGCACAGCGCCAGCAGGAACAGCACACGGATCGGTGTCCACGCCCGACTGCGGCCGACCGCCGCGTGTCGACCGACCGGACCGCCCACCACGTTCGACGCCTCATGCACGACGACGTCGGTGCGACTCGGCAGCACCCGCGTGCGATCGAGGCGTGTGTCGGCGGCAAGTGCCGCCGCGGACTCCCAGTCCGAGCCCGGCCCGCGGTCGTCGGTCATCGCCGACAGATCACCGGGGGAGCCCGGTTCGGTCGAGTTCTCCTCTGCCACGGTCAGTGTCGACTCAGTTCAGCGGCGGGGGTTCCGGGATGTCACCGCCGAAGCCGTCCTCGTAGCCTCCTCCGGTGGTACCCCCACCACCGTTTCCACCACCGGTGTAGTCGTCACCGCCGCCCGAGTTGCCGCCTGAGTTGCCACCCGAGTCACCGCCGGAGTTGCCACCCGAATTGCCGCCACCCGAGTTGCCCGAGTTGCCCCCTCCGCGTTCCGCGTTGCCCGGCAACGGGATCGTGACACCGGGCGCCAGAGTCAGGTTGCCGTCGCCGTTGCCGGGGAACCGGCGGGACGGACCCTGGTCGCCGGGCGACTGGGTTTGCGGCGCATCCTGGTCGTAGGTCACCGGCGGCGGCTCGTAGGGCACACCTGCCTGACCGCCGACCGCCTCGGGCTCCGGGAAATCCTGGATGGGTTTGCCCTCCAGGGCGCCGTTCATCGCGGCCTGCCAGATGTCCGAGGGCAGCATGCTGCCGTAGATCGACGAGCCGGCGTAGTTGGTGATCGCAGTGCCCTCGTCGGTACCGACCCACACCGCGGTGGACAGCTGCGGCGTGTAGCCGACCATCCAGGCGTCCTTGTTCTGTCCGGTGTCGCCGAGCTGCGCGGTACCGGTCTTGGCTGCCGACGGCCGCGACCCCAGGCTCGGGTCCGACAACGCGTGCCCGTTGGAGTAGGAGGCGATCGGCTCGAGTGCCGCGCTCACATTGTCGGCCACCTTCGCATCGAAGACGCGCTCACCCTTGTTGGGCTGGCGATCGAAGAGCACCTCCCCATCGGAGGTCTCCACCTTCTGCACGAAGTACGGCTCGCGGTACACACCCGACGCGGCGAGCGTGGCGTACGCCGAGGCCATGTCGAGCACACGCGACGGGTACTGACCCAACACCACGCCACCCTCGACGCCACCGTTGGCTTCCTGCAGCGTGTGTTCGATGGTGCCGAAGCTCTCGGCAACGCCTGCCTTGTGCGCGGCGTCGGCGACCGCCCGGGCCTGACCGTCGAGATCCATCATCAGTCGGTAGTAAACCGTGTTCAGCGACATCTTCATCGCGGTCGCGAGGTTGCAGGATCCGCAGCTCTCCCCGTCGGAGTTCTCCACGGTCAACCCACCCGGCGCAGAGTAGGGCGCCGAACTGTACGTCTTGGACAGCGGGATGTCCTGTTCGAGGGCCGCCACCAGGGCGAACACCTTGAACGACGACCCGGTCTGCAGTCCCGCCTGTGCGTAATCCCAGCCGGTGGCGTCGTTGCCGCCGAAGTAGCCCTTGACGCCGCCGGTGCGCGGATCGATCGACACCACCGAGGTACGCAACTTGTTCGGCTCGCCCTCGAGTTTGCCGTTGGCCGCCGACACCACCGAACGCTGCACCTGCGGGTCGATGGTGGTGGTGATCTTGAGGCCTTCGGTGCGGACCTGCTGCTCAGAGATGTTGAGTTCACCGAGTTCGGCAAGCACCCGGCGCTTGATCAGCCCGTTGGCGCCCGGGGTGTCGTCGCTCTGGGCGCGTGCCGCCGGCACCTTCGGGTACTGCATTCCCGCGCGATCGGTGGGCGTGAGTGCGCCGGTGCTGACCATGCCGTCGAGCACGTAGTTCCACCGCGCTTGCGCGGCCTCCGGGTTGATCTCCGGATCGTAGTAGGAGGGCGACCGGATCGCGGCCGCGAGCACCGCGGCCTCTTCGGTCGTGATCTTGCTCAGGTCCTTGTGGAAGTAGGCCTGCGAAGCGGCGGCCACACCGTAGGCGCCCCGGCCGAAATAGATGGTGTTGAGGTAGGCGGCCATGATGTCGTCCTTGGACCACTCGTTCGACATCTTGGTGGCGATCGCGAGTTCCTTGAACTTGCGCTCATAGCTGTGCTCGTCGCCGACGAGTGCGTTCTTGACGTACTGCTGGGTGATCGTCGACCCACCGCCGGCCTGTCCGCCGTTCCCGGTGACCTGGCCGATCGCGGCTCGCGACAGACCCCGTATGGAGAAGCCGGAGTTGCTCGCGAATTCGCGGTCCTCGGCGGCGATCACGGCGTCCTGCACCGATTTGGGGATGTCCTCGATCTTGACGTCGGTACGGTTGCCCTCCTCTGGGACGACGCGCGCAATGGTCTTGCCGTTGGAGGTGAGGATGGTGGCGACCTGGTTCTGCTTGATGTCGCCAGGTGCCGGCACCGACGCGCCGACGTAGGTGAGCATGAACGCCACGATGCCGATCAGGGCGACCGCCGGCACGAGTGCGCCGAACGCCCCGAGGCCGATGGCCAGCCATTTCTGCCGTTTGCGGCGTGTGTCGTCGGCTGAGGGACGAGACGTACGTCCACCGCCGGCGGGCGATGTACCGCGAGTACTCATTGTCCAACCATCCGATCCGCGCGCACGACCGTGTCAGCGCTACTCACTATCTGTCTCCGTCATTCAACTGGTCACCCAGTCCGTCATCCCGATGTCCACCGGCCCGATGCCCCCGCTCGTTATCCCACTGTGACCTACGATCGGCGTTCGGGCAAAGTTCCATCTCCCGCGGCTGGGCTGCGAGACCGGCGCCGACAGCTGCGCACACCTGCAGCGCGCTGCGCCCGAGCTACTTGGCGACCCGACGCGAACGCGACGAACGCGGCGGCAAGCCTGCAACGTAGGACTGCACCAAATGGTTCCAGCTACAGGTGCGGCACACCTCGACCACATGCACCGAGAACTCCTCGGCGGTGGTGTCGAGTCGGGCGATCTCGTCGTTGGTGCGCGCCGACCCCGATACCTGCCCCAACTTCTCACCGAACACCCAGGACACCAGGGTGACCTGCTCTTTTCGGCAGATCGGGCACAGCGTCGACGACGGGCGGCCGTGGAATTTGGCGGCCCGGAGCAGATACGGACTCGCATCGCAGACATCGGCCACGGCGGTCCGTCCGGAATGGACGTCGGACAGCCGCGACCTGCGCTGCAGGGCGTAGTCGACGATCTGGCGTTGCACGGGTTCAAGGGTACGTGGTCGCTCCGACGGCTGTCGGTGTGACCGTCATCCCGATCCGACCGTGTCGTGGTGTCGGCGGTGGTTGGGCGCCCTTCGTGACATCCCTCGGCAAGCTCCGGGATTCCTCAGTAAACAGAACAACAACCCGCCGCACGCCTGCCCCGATCCCTCAGGAGCCCGCGAGGAACGAGCGGGCGTCACGACGGGCCCGCTGTAGACGACGAATATATCGGTGCGATACATTGTCAATCACATCGCGGCGAGGTGTTGTGGCGTCAGAGTTGTCGAACACATCGCCTCGCCGGTTGGTGCACCGTGATCAGACGGTCGGCCAGGGCAGACGATCAAACGAGGAGGGAGTGGGCACCGATGTTGGAGCTCGCAGTTCTCGGATTGCTGCTCGAAGCCCCGATGCATGGCTATGAGCTGCGCAAACGACTGACCGGGCTGCTCGGCGCCTTTCGGGCGTTCTCCTACGGTTCGCTGTATCCGACGCTGCGTCGGATGCAGGCCGATGGGCTGATCGACGAGGCCACCGCGCCGACGGCCGTCAAGGTGCGACGCGGTCGGCGGGTGTACCAGCTCACCGACAAGGGCCGCGAACGCTTCAGCGAACTCGTCGCCGACACCGGTCCACAGAACTACACCGACGACGGGTTCGGGGTGCACCTCGCGTTCTTCAGCCGGACACCGGCGGTCGCGAGAATGCGCATCCTGGAGGGCCGTCGCCGTCAGGTGGAGGAACGCCGTGAAGGTTTGCGCGAGATCGTCGGGCGATCCAATCGCGCCGTCGACCGCTATACCCGTCAGCTGCATCAACTCAGCCTCGAATCCAGCGAACGCGAGGTGCGCTGGCTCAACGAACTGATCGCCGCCGAGGCCTCCGGCGATCACGACGGCGACGATCTGACCGATCCCGGCCGGGATCCGCTGGTCGACACCGCCGATACCGACTTCCATGTCGCGGGCTCAGAGCCGTCCCGCGGCAGGGGGCGAAGAGAAACCCACGAAGAAAAAACACCGGTGACGCAGCGAGCTGCGACGCCGCGATCAGAAGGAGAACCCGACCATGGGTGAGCCCAATAAGGTGCGCGTGGCCATTGTGGGCGTAGGAAACTGCGCTTCATCCTTGGTTCAAGGCGTGCAGTACTACAAGGACGCCGACGAGAACTCCACCGTCCCCGGCCTGATGCACGTGAAGTTCGGTGGCTACCACGTGCGCGACGTCGAGTTCGTCGCCGCGTTCGATGTCGACGCCAAGAAGGTCGGCTTCGACCTGTCCGATGCGATCTTCGCGAGCGAGAACAACACCATCAAGATCGCCGACGTGCCGCCGACCGGCGTCACCGTGCAGCGCGGCCAGACCCTCGACGGTCTGGGCAAGTACTACCGCGAGACCATCACCGAGGCCGACGGCGACGGTGTCGACGTGGTGCAGGCCCTGAAGGACGCCGAGGTCGACGTCCTGGTGTCTTATCTGCCGGTCGGCTCGGATCAGGCCGACAAGTTCTACGCCCAGTGCGCCATCGACGCGAACGTCGCATTCGTCAACGCCCTGCCGGTGTTCATCGCGTCGGACCCCGAGTGGGCGCAGAAGTTCACCGACGCCGGTGTCCCGATCGTCGGCGACGACATCAAGAGCCAGGTCGGCGCCACCATCACCCACCGCGTGATGGCCAAGCTGTTCGAGGATCGCGGTGTCACGCTCGACCGCACCTATCAGCTCAATGTCGGCGGCAACATGGACTTCAAGAACATGCTCGAGCGCGAGCGTCTGGAGTCCAAGAAGGTGTCGAAGACGCAGGCCGTGACCTCCAACCTGACCGGCGCGCTGGCCGGCAAGGTCGAGGACAAGAACGTCCACATCGGCCCGTCCGACCACGTCGAGTGGCTCGACGACCGCAAGTGGGCCTACGTCCGCCTCGAAGGCCGCGCCTTCGGTGACGTGCCGCTGAACCTGGAGTACAAGCTCGAGGTGTGGGACTCCCCCAACTCGGCCGGCATCATCATCGACGCCGTTCGCGCCGCCAAGATCGCCAAGGACCGCGGTATCGGCGGCCCGATCCTGCCCGCCTCGTCCTACCTGATGAAGTCCCCGCCGCAGCAGCTCGCCGACGACGTCGCGCGCGCACAGCTCGAGGAGTTCATCCAGGGCTGACCGGCACTCGCCCGGTTCACCGACCGAGACGTCCCCGGCAGCGGGTTCGACGGCTACATCCCGTCGAACACTGCTGCCGGGGACGTTCTGCGTCATCGTCCCGTGCGAAACTGAAGACCGCACCCTGGGAGGCACGGACTTGCTGGACGGCTCGACTGAGGACTCGGCGGATAACTCGGCGGAGGACTCAACGGACGAAATCGCCATCGCCACCGACGTGGCCCCGACACGGCCTCCGCACACGGTTCTTCGCTGGGTCGCGGTCGGTGTCCTCGCCATCGCGGCCGGCATCGCGACGTATGTACTCGCCGTACGGACGGTGACCGGCCAGACCATCGAGAACGCCGCCCTGCGCGGCGCGGATCAGGCCGGGCGGGCCATGACGGTGCAGGCCGACTCGGTACTGGGCACCATCACCATCACCTCGATGGTGATCGCCATGCTCGCGCTGCTGGTGTTCGCCGTGATCCGCCGCCGGTCCTGGGTCGGTCTGGCCGCACTGGTCATCATCGTCGCCGGGCAGGTCGTGACGCAGATCCTCAAGAGCTATGTCCTGTCACGGCCCGAACTCATCGACGCCTACCCGCAATACCTGCAGAACAGCCTGCCCAGTGGGCACACCACCGCGGCGATGACCATCCTCTTCGGCGTGCTGCTGGTGACGCCGTTCCGGCTACGGGCACTCGTGGCGTTGGTGGTGATGCCGTGGGCGATCGGCGTCGGCGCCTACACGATCACCGCGAAATGGCATCGCTTCTCCGACACCCTCGCCGCCGACGCAGTGGCCCTCGCGATCGCCTGCCTCGTATGTGTGATCGGTGTGCGGCTGGGATATCTGCGGATCACCCCCGCCAACTCACCTGGGCGTCCGATCGGCCAGCGCGCGGTCGTTGTCTTCTGGTCGGTGCTGTTCGTGGTGGCCACGGCCGCCGGCGCCGGGCTCTGGGTGGTCACCTGGCTCGCCGGATCGATCGATGCCGCGGCTGAGTACCGGTATTTCCTCGGCGCGCTCGTCGGTTCCGCGGCCGGATCGATCGCAACCGCACTGATCTTCTGGTGGACGCTGCAGCGGGTGACGATCGGCGACGGACCCGTGGCCCGCGACGACGCCGGCAGCTGATCAGCGCCGGAGCCCGCCGAGAACGTCCGAATGCCCGTGCCGGCGGCACCAACTCACGATGTAGCGGGCGTGTAGTCCGCACCAGCGATACACCGCCGCCTGCGACAGCGGCAGGCGCTCGTCGTGTTCGCCACGCTGGGTGATGATCGGGCCGAGATAGTGACTGGTCAGCTTGTTGGCCGTGTTGGGCGACACCTTGGCCGCGGCCGCGAGGCTCGCCGTGTCGGTGGCGCTGCCGGAAGCGATGGCGCCCGCGAGTCTGCCGGCGGTGTGCCCACGGCGCCCGACGAACAACTCGTACAGCGGCGGCATGCGACGGCCCATCGGCTGTGCCGTGGGCAACCGCTGCCCGAGGGCGACGGTGCGGATCGCGTTCATCAACGGCATCAGCCCGTCGGACTTGGCGATCACCCCTGACACCTCCGGACGCAGCCGCGCCTCTTCGAGGTGATCGCGTTCCATACTGTGCCCCTGGGTGGCCAGCAGCACCGGCGCCAGGCGATCGGCGTGACGTAGTGCGTCGATGGCGTCGAGCCCGTCGAACATCCATTCCATCGTCGGCCGATTCCAGATGAGGTCGGCGGCCACCACGTCGAACCGGACTCGCCTGGCGACGCCGTGCACGAACTCGTCCTGGTCGGCCGCCACCGTCACCACCACGTCATCGAACGACGATTCCAGCGGCTTGGCGACGACATGCCCCAGCGGCGACGCGATGAGAATGCGCATTTGACTACCCACGTGCGCAATTTAGCCTTCGATCAGCAAGTCATGCGCGATCTGGCATCAAGAGCAACCGTTTGGGTGACAAGAGCACCCGAACTCCGCGGAACTGGTCACAACAACAGCTGATTCTGTCGGTGTGGTCGGTGACAGTGGATTCATCTGATCCACCTCCACCGCAGGGGAACACATGACCGCACAGATGGACCGCGACCTACGCGTGCCGCTCTACCCGTTGCCCAGTCCGGCCACCGTCGCGATCGTCGCCGAGCGTGACCTCACCGATGCGGCGCTCGCCGCGCTCGTGGAAGGTCTCGGCTACCACGCGGTCATCATCGACGTGGACGTCGCCGCCGATCTGCTGCCGCCGACGATCGCCATTGTCCGGTCCGCCGACAAGCTGGCCCGATTCCGCGCGCGACGCGGAATGCGCAACTGCCTGATCGCCGCGATCGGCACCGACATCCGAGATGCGCCCGGGATCACCATCGCCAACACGCCGTTGGCGGCCCGTCAGCTCGAAAACCTCCTCGAGCAGACCGCGCGCCGCACACCGAGCCTGCGCAGTCGCGTCAACGTCACCGACCGCGAGCTGGAGATCCTCACCACCTACGCCCTGGGTGCGACGTTGCGCGAGACGTCGCATACCCACTATGTCGCCGAGAGCACGGTACGCGCGCACTATCGCCGCGTGTCGCAGCGCTACACCGAGGCCGGCCGTCCGGTCGGCAACAAGGCGCAGCTCCTGCTGCAGTTCATGGCTGACGGCTGGGTCCAACCTGCCCAACTCGCCGTCTGAAACGCGCGCCGGGCGGTTCTGGTCGCGCCGGACGGTTCTGGCCGCAGCTGCAGGTTCTGGCCGCAGTTTCGCCTCCAAGCCGGAACCCGCGGGTGCGGCCGGAACAGCCACTAGCCTGACGACATGCGCACACATCGATGGGTGGCGAATGGCTTCGGTGGGCTCGACGACTTCGAGTTCATCGCCGACGAACTTGCGCCACCGAGCGTCGGTGAGGTCACCATCGAGGTGCGGGCGGCCGGGGTGAACCCGGCCGACCTGAAGCACGCGCAGCGGGTCGTAGATCCGGCGGATCTACCGCTGCCGATCGGTTACGAGGTCGCCGGCACCATCGCCGCGATCGGCCCGGACACCGAGATCGCCTCCGGCGGTGGCGCCGTCGGCGACGAAGTGCTCGCCTTCCGGGTGCGCGGTGGCTACGCGACGGCACTGACCGTGCCCGCGTCGACGGTGTTCGCGAAACCGGAGACCCTCGACTTCCCGGAGGCCGCCAACCTGTTGCTCGCCGGGTGCACCGCCGCAGACATGCTTCGCGCGGCACGCATCGAGCGCGACGACACCGTCTTGCTGCACGCGGCGTCGGGCGCCGTCGGCGTCACCGTCCTCCAATTCGCCCGACTCCACGGAGTCACGGTGATCGGCACTGTCTCCCCAGCGAGCGCCGAGCGCGTACGGGCGTTCGGCGGGATACCGGTCCGCTACGGCCCCGGGTTGGCCGATCGGATACGCGCCATCACCCCACAGCCCGTGGTCGCCGCCCTCGACGCGGCGGGTACCGACGAGGCCGTCGATTCCTCACTGGAGCTCGTCGACGACCGATCGCGAGTGATCACCATCGCGGCACCACAACGCGCCCGGGCCGACGGATTCATCGCCCTGGGTGGGACGCAGCCGGAGAGCCTCGCGTTCCGGAACACGGTGCGGCCCGAGCTGATCCGCCTCGCGGCCCGCGGCGAACTGGTGGTGCCGATGGCACGAACCTATCCACTCGCCGACGCCCCGACCGCGCTCGAAGTGGTCGCAGGTGGCCATCCCGGCGGCAAGATCGCTTTGCTTCCCTGACCAAGCATGGCGGGTCAGCTGATCTCGCCACTGTCCTGCAGGACGGTCTCCTCGGCCCGATGGTCGTCGGGATGCTCTTCGGCCGCCAGCCGCGGGATCAGTCCACCCGCAAGGACATCGGACACCTGGCGACGCGAGAGACGATGCCGGACGGTGAACGTCTGATCCTTGGTGGAGTTTCGTACGGTGAGCGTGTCGGCGGAATCGATCGCTTCGCGCAGGCCGCCCAGACGCAGCACATCGTCCCGGTCGATGTCGTCGTAGTCAGCCGGGTTGTCGAACTCCAAGGCCAAGACCCCGAAGTTCGCCAGGTTCTGCCAGTGGATGCGTGCGAACGACTTGGCGATCACCACGCGCAGACCGAGATGTCGCGGCGCGATGGCCGCATGTTCCCGCGAGGATCCCTGACCGTAGTTCTCCCCACCGATGATGACGTGACCGCCATCGGCCTGACGGGCACGCTCGGGATAGGTCTCATCGACCTGGGTGAAGCTGAACTCGGCGAGCTTGGGGATGTTGGACCGCAACGGCAATGCACGCGCGCCAGCCGGGGAGATCTCGTCGGTGGAGATGTTGTCACCCACCTTGAGCAGTACCGGTGCCTCGACGTCGTCGGGCAGGGGGTCCAGTTCGGGCAGGCTGGAGATGTTGGGGCCCTTGACCGGTTGGATCTTCTCCGCTTCGTCGGGCGGCGGGGGCGCCACCAGCATTGCCGTGTTGATCGAATGCTGCTTCGGCAGATCGAGCTTCGGATAGGCCATCTTCACGTCGGCCGCCCAGTCCCGTGGGTCGGTGATCGCCCCGGTCAGCGCGGAGGCCGCCGCCGTCTCGGGGGAACACAGCCACACCGCGTCCTCCTTGGTACCTGAACGCCCCGGGAAGTTGCGTGGCATGGTGCGCAACGAGCTCCGTCCCGTCGCGGGGGCCTGCCCCATCCCGATACAGCCCATACAGCCGGCCTGATGGATGCGGGCACCACCGATGACGAGTTCGGCGGTGGCGCCCATCTGTGTGAGGTCGGTGAGGATCTCCCGCGACGTGGGGTTGACGTCGAAACTGACCTCGGGCGCAGTCTGCCGCCCGGCCACCATCGCGGCGGCGATCGCAAAGTCCCGCAGCCCGGGGTTGGCGCTGGACCCGATGACGACCTGAGAGATCTCCTCGCCGGCCACCTCGCGGACCTGCACCACGTTGCCCGGCGACGACGGCTTGGCGATCAGCGGTTCGATGTCGCCGAGGTCGATGGTCTCCTCGATGTCGTAGGTCGAGCCCGGATCGGCGACGAGTTCGGACCAGTCGTCTTCGCGGCCCTCGGCCGCCAGGAACTCCCGCACTGCGGCGTCACTCGGGAACACCGTTGTGGTGGCGCCTAATTCGGCGCCCATGTTCGCGATGACGTGCCGATCCATCGCGGTGAGCCCGTCGAGGCCCGGTCCGTGGTACTCGATGATCCGGTTCACGCCACCTTTGACGTCGTGGCGTCGCAGCATCTCCAGGATGACGTCCTTGGCCGAACACCACTCGGGTAGTTCACCTTCCAGGCGGATACCCCAGATCTCCGGCATCCGGATGTTAAGCGGGCGACCGGCGATCGCGAGGGCAACCTCCAACCCACCGACGCCGATCGCGAGCATCCCCAGCGATCCGGCAGCGGGGGTATGCGAGTCGGAGCCGACCATGGTCTTCCCGGGTATCCCGAAGCGCTGCATGTGGGTGGGGTGGGAGACACCGTTGCCGGGTTTGGAGAACCAGAGCCCGAAGCGGGCGCATGCCGTCCGCAGATACTCGTGGTCTTCGGCGTTCTTCTCGTCGGTCTGCAACAGGTTGTGATCGACATACTGGACGCTTGCCTCGGTCCGGGCCCGGTCCAGCCCGAGCGCCTCGAGTTCCTGCATCACCAGCGTGCCGGTGGCGTCCTGGGTCAGCGTCTGGTCGATGCGCAGCGCGATCTCCTCGCCGGGAGTCATCTCGCCGGCTTCCAGATGTGCTGCGATGAGCTTACGGGCGACGTTCTCGGGCATGATGTGCTCCTCCGACACGACTGGGCGGTCTTGTTCGGCCGTCTCATTGGGGTATGACTCCACAGCAGGCTTACCCAGAACACGCCGATTCGACACTCCGGAAGTGGTGCCTTTTGGCCCACGACACCGCCCTGGTCGTCGGCGCACGCTGAAGATATGAACACCGCATGGATGTTCGCCGCTGGTGCGCTGGCTGCCGCCGCGGTGGGCTATCAACGTGTGCTGAGGCAGCCGATCCTGAACTGGGGCGCCACCGACGACGAGGTCAACGCCGCGTTGCCCGGCGATGAGCTACTGCCCGACCCCGACGGGGTGTCGACCAGGGCCATCACCATCCTGGCCCGTCCCGAGTACGTGTACCCGTGGCTGGCGCAGATGGGCCCGGACCCCCGAGGTGGCGCCTACACCTACGACTGGATCGAGAACCTTCTCGGCCTGCACATGCACAGCGCCGACAACGTGCTCGACGACTTCCAGCACCCGCAGATCGGCGACGAGATCGGACTGGGCCCCAACACGATGCGCATCGAGATCGCCGAGCCAGATCACGCGTTCGCGACGCGCTCGGCCGACGGCAACTGGGTGTGGGCGTTCACCCTGGCCGATCGGCACGACGGCACCACCCGGCTGATCAGCCGCAACCGCTTCCGGCTGCCTCGGCTGGTCGACCGTCTCGGCATGCTGCCGATGGAACCGGGTTCGTTGATCATGGAACGCAAGATGCTGCACGGGATCAGGGATCGGGCGGAGAGGTTGGCGGGCACCGGGGTGCACGTCACCTGACGGAGGTCTCGACGTGGCGGTCCAGCGGAACAATCAACACCCGGCCACCGCTGGTCGAGTAGCAGCGAACGGAGTGAGTCGCGTATCGAGACGCCTTGTGCCGTAGGTGGTCTCGATGTGGCGGCCAGCGGAACAATCAACACCCGGCCACCGCTGGTCGAGTAGCAGCGAACGAAGTGAGTCGCGTATCGAGACCCCGCATGCCGTAGGTGGTCTCGATACAGTGCTCGCCTAGCGGCTCGCACCTACTCGACCAGCGGAAAGGGCTCACTCGGGCAGCCGACCTACTCGGGCAGCGGAAAGGGCTCACTCGGGCAGCCGACCTACTCGGGCAGCGGGAAGATCAGTCCTCAACCCGGTTGCCTTTCTCGTCCCAGTGCGCGGCGACCTTCTTGCTCGGCTGCACCCGCGGCGGTTCCCCCGGCATCTTCGGATAGCTTGGCGGATAAGGCATGTCGCCGAGACCGTTGGCGTCGTCGCGCTGCACCATCTCCAGCAGCGGCTCGATGCCCCGGCGGTGCGCGGCGATGTCGGACATCGGGTCTCCACGGCGCGCAACCAGATCCGGGACGGTGGCGATAGTGCAGTCGTCCGGGTTCACATCGGCGAGTTCGTCCCAGGTCACTGGCGTGGACACCCGGGCGTTGTGGCTGCGCCGCGCCGAATAGGGTGAGGCCATCGTGCGATCGCGGGCATTCTGGTTGAAGTCGATGAAGATGCGTTCCCCGCGTTCCTCTTTCCACCACGACGTGGTCACCGCGTCGGGGTCGCGCCGCTCGAGCTCGCGGGCCAGCGCGATCACTGCGCGCCGGGTGGCGATGAAATCCCACTTGGGTTCGATGGGAACGAACACGTGGATACCGCGGCCGCCAGAGGTCTTCGGAAATCCCGTGTAGCCCATATCTTCCAGGAGCGGTTTCAGACCTTCGATCGCGACGCGGCGCACGTCGTCGAAGTCGGTGCCCGGCTGTGGGTCGAGGTCGATCCGGAGCTGGTCGGGATGATCGTTGTCCGGGTCGACGGTCGGCCAGGTGTGGAAGGTGACCGTGCCGAGATTGGCGCCCCACACGATGTCGGCCGGGATGGTCGGCTTGATTGCGTCACCGGTTCGGCCGGAGGGGAACACGATTCGGGTCGACTGGACGTGTTCGGGCCTCTTCTTGGCGATGTGCTTCTGGTAGATCTCGTCGCCGTCGACACCGTCGGGAAATCGCTGCAGGAAGGTCGGACGGTCGTGCACGGCAGTCATGATGGCACCTTGCAGAGCGATGTCGCGATAGTAGCCCACCAGATCCCTTTTGCGGCCGCCGTTCTCGCCGAGTTCAGGGAAATAGATCTTGTCCGGGTTGCTCATCCGGACGGCCACACCGTCGACGTCGAGTTCCTCGGCAGGAGAACGAGAAGGCATGTCTAGGACGTTCCTTCCAGCACGTCGTGCAGGTCGTAGGTCAGCGGCACGTCGAGCTGGTCGTAGGTGCAGCTCTCCGGATCTCTATCCGGCCGCCAGCGCAGGAATTTCACGGTGTGCCGGAACCGATGATTCTCCATCTGGTCGTAGGCCACCTCGACCACCAGCTCGGGCCGGATGGGAATCCACTCGCCTGATTTCTCCGAACGCCAGCGGGTCGGTTCACCGGCCGACGGCTTGTCGGGGTCCAGACGCATCGGTTCGAACATCTGTTGTAGCTCGATGCGTTTGGCATCGGAGAAGGCGCCGGCCCCACCGACCATCCGCAGCTCGCCGCCGGCGTAGAGCCCCAACAACATGGACCCCAGACCGGTACCGCTCTTGTGCACGCGGTAGCCGAACACGACACAGTCGGCGGTGCGCTTGTGCTTGACCTTCACCATCTCGCGCTTGTTCTCGACGTAGGCGCCGGCGAGTCGTTTGGCGACGACACCGTCGAGTCCGGCGCCCTCGAATGCGGTGAACCAGTTGGTCGCGACGGCAGGATCGCCGGTCACCCGGCTGACGTGGAGTCGACGGTCGGCGCCACCAGATGGGGCGATGGCCCGCAACAATGCTTCGCGCCGCACTCCGAAGGGCTCACCCATCACGTCCGCCGGCCCCAACGCCAACGCATCGAAGCCGATGAAGATCGCGGGCGTTTTCTCGGCGAGCATGGTGACCCGCGACTCGGCGGGATGAATACGTTGGGCCAGGGAGTCCCAGTCCAGGCGATGGGTGTCGCCGATCAGCGCCGGGACGCCGATCTCTCCGTCCACCACGGCTTTCTCGGGCAGTTCGGCCTTGGCCGCACTGACGAGCTCGGGAAAGTAGCGCGCCAGATCCTTACCGCCACGCGATCCGATCGACACTTCGTCGCCGTCGCGAAAGATCAACGCCCGAAAGCCATCCCACTTGGGTTCATACGACCACACAGGGTCGTCGCCGGGCTGGTCGGGCACCGCGGTGACGGCCTTGGCGAGCATCGGCGCGATAGGTGGCATAACCGGGAGGTCCACGGGTCACATGGTACGGGCCGGGAAGGTGTGGGAAGACGGTGTTGGTTGCGTGGTTTCGATACGGTCTCGGCCAGCGCCTCCGACCTACTCAACCACCGACACACACCACCACCTCGGCCAGCGCCGGTTCGGAGGACGGACTCACGCCAACAACGCTCGCTGGACAACTCGCGGATTGAGTAGCCGCGAACAGAGTGAGTGGCGTATCGAAATCCGGCGTCGCCAGCCGGTCGGTAGGGTGATCGGCGATGGACCTGGGAGGAACCGCGATGCCGGCGGGGCGGTATGCGCCGTCCCCGTCGGGTGATCTGCACGTGGGTAATCTGCGCACCGCAGTGCTGGCCTGGCTGTTCGCCCGCACCACCGACCGGGCGTTCTTCATCCGGATGGAAGATCTCGACCGCACCGCGGTGGGCTCCGATCGCGGGCAACTGGCCGACCTCGCAGCGCTGGGCCTGGATTGGGACCCGCCGGTGATCTACCAGTCGCATCGACTGGCGTCATACCGTTCGGTCATCGACGGGCTGCGCGACCAGGGCCGCACCTTCGAGTGCTTCTGCACGCGGCGCGAGATCCTGGAGGCACCGTCGGCGCCGCATGCCCCACAAGGCGCCTACCCGGGCACCTGCCGCGACCTCACCGAGGCCGAACGCGCCGATCGGCGCCGTTCACGTCCGCCGGCCATCCGAATCCGCGCCGACGTCGACCATTTCACCGTCGACGACATCCTGCACGGGCCCTACACGGCGATGGTCGACGACTTCGTGATCCAACGTAACGACGGCACCCCCGCCTACAATCTCGCGGTGGTGGTCGACGACGCTGCGCAGGGCGTCGACCAGGTGGTACGCGGTGGCGACCTGCTGTCGTCGGCACCGCGTCAGGCTTACCTGGCCGCGCTGCTGGGGCATCGGCAACCCACCTACGCCCACGTTCCGATGGTGCTCAACGACAACCGCATTCGCCTCAGCAAACGCGACGGCGCGGTGACCCTGACCGATCTGGCCGAAAACGGCGTGTCCGCCGCGCAGGTGCTCTCACACATCGCGCAGTCACTGTGGCTCGCCGAGGACGGCGAGTCGGTGGACCTGGCCGCGCTGGCCGAGCGTTTCCAGCCCGACGCCCTGCCGAAAGAGCCGTGGATCCTGACCGACGCCGAGTGGCGCTGACCCCGCCGACTCCCCACCGGTCAGGCGGTCGCGAGCAGCCGATCCAGCACGTCGTGCAACGTGAGCACACCGGCCACGTCGTCGTCGGCCACCACGATGGCCAGATGCTGCCGCGTTTCACGCATCGTGGCCAGTGCCCGGTGCACGGGCTCGGTCGCCGCGAACGTCTGGACCGGACGCATCAGATCCGCTGCGGTGGCCTCGGGGGCTGCCGACAGGCAGTCCCGGACGTGGACGACGCCCACATACCGGTCGGCGCCGGTGGCGTCGCCCTGCACGAGTAGTCGTCGATGTCCCGTCGACCTCGACGTCGCGCGGATCGCCGCGGGCGATGCGGTCGACTCCACTGAGCTCACCACGGCGCCGGCCAGCACGTCGGCGACGGTGAGCCGCTGCAGTTCCAGCGCCCCGGACAGGTGCGCGTGATAGCGCTCGTCGAGGGTGCCGACGGTGGCGGAGTGTTCGACGAGATGACGCAGGGCATCAGCGTCCTGCCCGGCGGCGACCTCGTCGACGGCCTCCACACCCACCCGGTGCAGACACCAGTTGGCCAGCACATTCAGCCGCACGATGAGCGGTCGGGTGACCCACATGAAAGCCCGCATCGGCAGAGCCAGCAACGTCGCCGACCGTTCCGGATGCGCGATCGCCCACGACTTCGGCGCCATCTCACCGACGACGAGGTGCAGGAACGTGACCGCGATCAACGCGAGGACGAACCCGGCGACGTCGGCGGACCACGTCGGCATACCCCATGTCTCGAACAGCGGCGTGAGCCAATGGTGCACGGCCGGCTTGGTCACGGCGCCGAGCGCTAGCGTGCACACGGTGATACCCAGTTGCGAACCCGCCAGCAGCACCGACAGTTCCGAGGCGCTGCGCAGCGCGGCGCGGGCCGAGCGGCTGTCGGCGGCCGCGTCTTCCAACCGGTGCCGGCGGGCGGCGATGAGCGCGAACTCGACGGCGACGAAGAAGGCGCTCGCCGCGATCAACGCGATGGTGACCAGTAGAACAACCCACGGATTGCTCATCGTGCACCCTCCTCGGCGGTGGCGTCGTCGGGAATGGTGAGCAGCACCGACGACGGCACATGCCGTCCCACCGACAGCACGGTCATCGTGGCGGTGGCGGGCCGCAGATCGTCCTCGTCGAGCAACACCGGGTCACCGACCAGGTCCACCTCGACCACGTCGCCGATGGCGGGCAGGCCGCCGAACTCGGCGATGACCAGTCCGGCGACGGTTTCATGGTCACCTTCGGGCAGGTCACGGCCGATCACGCGGGACACCTCGTCGAGGTGCGCGTCGCCGCGAACCCGCCAGCCCTCGTCGACACGTGCGATCGGTCGCGCTACATCGGAGTCGTGTTCGTCGTCGATCTCGCCGACCAATTCCTCGGCGATGTCCTCGACGGTCACCACACCGGCGAATCCGCCGTACTCGTCGATGACCACCGCCAACTCGTCGTGAGCGGCGTCGATTTGGGCTAGCACCTCGGGCAGCGGCAGCGATACCGGCACGATCACTGCGGGCCGAGCGAGATCGGCCGCGGTGGAGTCCCCCGCGTCGGCCTCGGGGGTCGCGTCACCATCCGACCAGACGAGCAGGTCGTGGAGGTGGACGACCCCGGTCACGTCGGCACGATCGTCGACGACGGGGTAACGCGTGTGCCCGGCGCTCATCGCGGCGAGCACCTCGGCGGCCGGATCGGTCGCGCGCACCACATCCACGCGCGTCCGCGGGATCATCGCGTGCTCAGCGGTTCGGGTGGGAAAGTCGAGCACTCGATCGAGCAGCGCCGACAGTTCCGCGGGCAGCTCGCCCGCGTCGCGGGATTCGGCGACGATGTGTTCGAGGTCGCGCGGGGTGGCCGAATGCTCGACGTCGTGCACCGGTTCGATCCGCAGTGCCCGCAGCAGCAGGTTCGACGCGGTGTCGAATAGGCTGATCAGCCAGCCGAAAACGGCCAGGTAGATGGTGGTGGACCGAGCCAACCACCGCGCGACGGGCTCGGGCCGCGCGATCGCGAGGTTCTTCGGGAACAGCTCACCGAACACCATCTGCACCACGGTGGAGAAGCCGATCGCGATGACCGTGCCGAGGGTGACCCCGACCGCAACCGGGACCCCGACGTCGCCGAGTAGTTCCCCGACGCCGCTGCCGATGAGCGGTTCGGCCACGTAGCCGACGAGCAGTCCGGTGACGGTGATGCCGAGTTGGGCTCCGGAGAGCATGAACGAGGTGCGCCGGGTGACGGTCAATGCACGGGCCGCGGCTGCGTCGCCGGCCTCGGCGCGAGCCTGCAACCGCGACCGGTCGACGGCCATGAAGCCGAACTCCTGCGCGACGAAGTAGCCGGTCAGGGCGGTGATGAGGACGACGACCAGGATTCCGACGATGATTCCGAGGACGGTCAACATGTGGCCACCGCCGTCGGTTCAGGCTTCGGCGAGCCGGGTCTTCGAGGTTTCTTGCGTTTCGGACGGGGGCGCTTGGCGCGTCTCATCGGGTCTTTCTCACTGGCGGTCGGGGCGGGGAGGGTGCGGTGTACGCACTGTCCTCACAAGTGCGCAACGAATGTTACGGCAGTCGGGTTCCCGCTAGTCCGGTGTGGCTTCGGTCACCTGTCGCGCGACCTCGACGAGCGGTGTGTTCGTATCCTGCGACAGACGCCGCAGCAACTCGAAGGCAGCCACCGCGTCGATGGTGAAGCGCTCCATCAACATCCCCTTGGCCTGACCGATCAGATCACGGCTGGCCAACGCGCTGCGGAAGTCGCCCTGCTGACGGGCCCGATACAGCGCCAGCGACGCATGGGTGGCGTAGACCAGACCCACCTCGACGGAGTCGTCGTCGAAAGCGTTGACCCGGTCGGAGAACAGGTTCAGTGCACCGATGGTGGCGTGATGGGTGAACAGCTGGAACGACAGGCTGGATCGGGCCGGCGTCTCGGCCACGGTGCGCGCCGACAACTCGGGCCAACGCGGATCGGCGGCGATGTCGTCGACCCGGACCATGTGGTGCTGCCATGCGGCTTCCACACAGGGGCCCTGTCCGGTCTCTTTCTGCAGAAGATCGAGGTGGACCATGATCTCGTCGGTCGGGGCGATGGTCTCGTACTCGCGGGCCTTCGGGTCGACGAGCAGGACGCCTGCGTGATCGGTGCCCGCCACGTGCTCGACAGCACCGGCGGTGATGGCCTCGATCACCTCGTCACTTGCCGCGCGGTCGGTCTCGGGGATTGCGTGCATCGTGCGTGATAGGTCGGCGATCGCCTGATGGACACTCATCTGTCATCTCCTCCGGTCCCACGACGCCCCGGGCCCCCGGGCGACACGATCGTCGACGGCGGCCCGGTGTCCACCGTAGTAGGCCGCAGGCGGCGGCGGGCGCCCGCCATCAGAGCGGTCCCCGGGGCTACAGATTCCGAACCCCGGGGACCTGGCCCTCGGCGAACTCCGCGGCGCCCGCCCGGGCTTGGTTGGCGGCTACCCGCAGCTGCGAACGGTCAAACGCGCGGCTGCAGTCAGCTGCCGGTTCCCGCGTAGTAGCGCGCCAGGAACTCGTCTCGGTACTCCGGGTAGGTGCCGTCCTCGATGGCCTGGCGCGCGCGGTCGACCATCGTCACGATGAACGAGACGTTGTGCAGCGTGGCCAGCGTCGCGGCCAGCCCCTCCTTCGCCTTGAACAGGTGATGCAGATAGGCCCGGCTGTACTGGCTGGTGTAGTTGTCGATCTCGGGATCGAGGGATCGGAAATCCCTGCGGTACTTGGCATTGGTGATGTTGTAGCGCCCGTCGAGGGAGTAGATGGCGCCGTTGCGCGCCACCCGGGTGGGTGAGACACAGTCGAAGGTGTCGGCACCGTTCTCGATGGCGGTGAAGATGTCGTCGGGTTCGCTGATGCCGAGCAGGTGCTTCGCGGTGTCCTCCGGCAGTTCCTGGTTGACCCAGCCGACGATGGTGCCCAGATTGTCCTTCTCCAGCGCCCCGCCGATGCCGTAGCCGCCGAAGCCGCGTCCACCGTCGGCCTGATCCATCGCACTCATGGTGACCAGGTCGCGGGCGGCCTTGCGGCGCAGGTCCTCGTACTGCGCACCCTGAATGACCCCCCACAGCGACTGCGCCGGACGGTGGGTGCGTTCCCGGGACAGCCGGTTGTGTTCGGCCAGGCATCGGATCGCCCACAGCCGGGTACGCTCCAACGAGTTCTCCTGGTAAACGCGCGTATTCATCAGAGTGGTCAGTTCGTCGAAGGCGAAGATGATGTCGGCGCCCAGCTGATGCTGGATCTGCATCGAGACCTCCGGGGTGAACCGGTGCGCGGACCCGTCCAGGTGCGATTTGAAGGTGACGCCGTCGTCGTCGACCAGCGACAGACGTTCGCGACCCTCGGCGGTGATCTCGTCGTTCTGCTCCCCGGTGACATCCATCGAGATGACCTTCTTGAATCCGGCGCCCAGCGACATCACCTGGAATCCACCGCTGTCGGTGTAGGTGGGGCCGGGCCAGTTCATGAATGCACCGAGCCCGCCGGCCTCGTCGATGATGTCCGGCCCGGGCTGTAGATAAAGGTGATAGGCGTTGGCGAGCACCGCCTGCGCGCCGAGTTCGCCCACCGCCTCGGGCAGCACCGTCTTGACGGTGGCCTTGGTGCCGACCGGCACGAAGGCCGGCGTGCGGATGCGGCCGTGCGGGGTGTCGATGACGCCGGTGCGGCCCATCGTCCCGGGCAGAGAGGTCCCGACGGAGAACGAGTGGTCGGGGGACAGAGACATGGAGCTCACCGGCGAATTCTCGCAGTTGGACACCACCACACAAAACCCGACGTTCGACGGGGGACACGTGTTGGGTCCGGTTGCGCCGACGCGTGGGCCGTCGCTCGGTCGGATACGCGGCATGCGATTCGTTACGGTGAATCCATGTCGCGAATCGTCACACGGTTGTCTCTCGGTTTCTGCGCTCTGGCCCTCTGTGCGTTCGCCACCGCTTGCGGAACCGAGGAGCAGGCGGTCCAGACGACCACCGCCACCCTCAGCGAGAACCCGTCGGCGCCGGTGGTGGCCGGTCCGAGTCCGCGGCCTACCAGCGACACCACGCAGGCGCAGCCGACCGACGATCGCGAATGCGGCACCACGTCCGGCCCCGATGGCGCACTGCGCGTACTGATCACCGACGGGACCGTCTCCTGTGAGGAGGCCATGGCCCTGGCGGCGCAGTACGGACCGATGATCGCGACGGGACGCGACCAGATGGTCGACGGGTGGGAATGCGGCCCGTCGGACGACGCCGGAGTCCTCGCGAAGTGTGAACGCGACAACGACGCCACCACCGATGACGACGACGAGATCGACTTCGCGCCCTGATCCAACGGGGCCGGCCGCCCTGGATTGTGGCGCTCATGACCTGACGCCCTTGACCCTGACGCAACGTGAGGCGCAACAGTGTCCGGTGTGAACGATGCGGAACACGAGTACACGGTCGGCGCGGTGGCACGGCTCGTCGGGATCAGCGTGCGCACCTTGCATCACTACGACCACATCGGTCTGGTGGTGCCGTCGGGACGCACCGGTGCCGGATATCGGGTCTACGACGATGCCGATGTCGAACGACTGCACCGGGTACTGACCTACCGTCAGCTCGGGTTCTCGCTGGAGCAGATCGCGACCCTGCTCGACGATCCGTCGGTCGATGCGCTGGCGCATCTGCGTGATCAGCACGAATTGCTGACCGACCGGATCGATCGGTTACGTCGGATGGTCGCCGCTGTGGAGGACATGATGAATGCGAAGCGCGACGGCATCCAATTGACGGCTGCCGAACAAGCCGAGATCTTCGGCGACGACTGGCCGGGCGAGGACTACGCCGCCGAAGCAGAAGAACGCTGGGGTGACTCCGACGCGTGGCGGCAGAGCCAGGAGCGCACCGCCGGGTTCTCGAAAGGCGACTGGCAGGCGGTGAAGGCGCAGACCGACGCCCTCGAGGAGCGGTTGGCCGAGGCGATGCGTGCCGGCGTGATGCCGGGGACACCGGAGGCCAACGCACTCGCCGAGGCCCACCGGGCGTCGATCAACCGGTTCTACGACTGCGGACATGAGATGCAGGTGAACCTGGCGCAGATGTACCTCGCCGACCCCCGGTTCACGGCACACTACGACGAGCGCGCCGAGGGTTTGGCGCAGTACGTGCACGATGTCATCGTCGCCAACGCCGACGGGCAGTGATCTCGATACGCGTGCTCGCCTGGCGGCTCGCAGGCTACTAATGGGAGCTACTGGGTCTGGTCGTGAGTTTGGGTCAGACTTGGTGTTGGTGGCTGCTGCTGGGTGAGCA